>DATLII010000089.1:0-7798 GCA_035539495.1 Dongiaceae bacterium | reverse complement strand
TTAAGTTGCGGTTGGGTTGTAGTTAAGCGAAGGTGTACCACGTTGGCAGGACGCTCAAGATGAAGACCTATATGATGTACTTTTTCCCGGTTGCCATTGGCCTGTTGAATTTCTGATCCCATGTCGAAAAAAGCTGAGACCATCAAGCTATTGATCCTGCATGAATCGCGCGACGACGCGGAACAGCTCATGAATCTGATCCGCAATTCCGGCCGCGCCACCCGGGGTCAACTGATCGACAGCGCCGATACGCTGTTGAGCGCGCTCACGGGCAGCCAGTGGGATCTGATGCTATTGCGGCCCGAAGCCGAAAGCATGAGCGCACTGGAATGCCTCAATCAAGCCAAAAAACTCGACAAGGATATTCCCGCGATTCTGCTGATCGACGGCAATGAGTCCGACGATATCACCGACGCCCTGCTCAATGGTTTCGAAGACGCGGTTCCTCATGATCAGGATCAGCGCCTGATGCTGGTAATCCAGCGCGAGCTGCGTAACCTGACCGAGCGACGCCAACGCCGTTTGGCGGATTTCAATCTGAAGGAAGCGGAGAAACGCTGCCGCGTATTGCTGGACAGCTCCCGCGACGCCATCACCTACGTTACCGACGGCATGCACACCTACGCCAACCAGGCCTATCTGGAACTGTTCGGCTACGATGACGCCGAAGAACTGGAAGGCATGCCGATCATGGACATGGTGGCGCCGAAGGATCATGACAATTTCAAGAACTTCCTCCGCGCTTACAGCGCCGGTGAAAGTGATTCCAACGAGTTTGTCTGTCATGGCATTTGCACCGACGGCACCGAAGTGCAGGCGCGGATGATTTTCTCCAACGCCACCTATGATGGCGAGCCTTGCACGCAGAAACTGATCCGCACCAACCAGGCTGATGCCGCGCTGGCTGAGCGCCTGAAAGAAATCAGCAGTCAGGATCTGCTCACCGGTCTGTTCAATCGCCAGCATTTCAGCCAGGAACTGGATAAGACGCTGCAATGGGCCACCACCAGCAGCAAAACCGCCGTCATCTTCTACATCCAGCTCGATAACTTCACCACCATCCAGTCTGATGTGGGCATGGCGGCGGCGGATATCGTCATCAGTGATGTGGCCACTCTGCTCAAGGAATTTCTGCCCGAAGGTTCCGTGCTGTCCCGTTTCGGTGACGAAATTTTCACGGCCATCGTCAGGGAAATCGCGTTGGATCAAGGCGCGCCGCTGGCGGAAACCATCCGCGCCGCCATCGAAGATCACATGTCCGAAGTGCAGGAGCGCACCATTCAGGTCACCGCCAGCATCGGCGTCACCCTGATCAGCGAGAGCAGCAACAGCAGCGAAGAAGTTATTACCCGCGTGCACAAGGCCAGTGAACATGTGCGCGAAGGCAAACCGCTGGGCAATGGCGTGAACGTATTCGATCCCGCCAGCGTGAAAAAAGTCGATGCCAACGACACCGGTGCCATCGTGCAGGACGCCATCGACCGCGGCCTGTTCAAACTGTTGTTCCAGCCGGTGATCGATCTGCGCGGCGGTGGCGGCGAGTTGTACGAAGCCTTCCTGCGCATGGTGGACGACAACGGCAAGGAAGTGTCGCCCACGTCTTTCCTCGGCGCCGCGTCGCAACAGGAGCTGAGCGAGAAAATCGACCGCTGGGTGATCCTGCAATCGATCAAGCTGCTGGCGGACCACCGCGCCAACGGCCACGACACCAAACTGATCATCAACATCACCGGCGAATCCCTGCGCGATCAGACGCTGCTGCCCTGGCTCAGCGTGGCCCTGAAAGCCGCCCGCATGCCCAGCGACGCCATCATCTTCCAGTTCAGCGAAAGCGATGCCACCACTTACCTGAAACAGGCGAAGGATTTCACCCGCGGCCTGAAGGAATTGCATTGCAAGGTGTCACTGTCGCGCTTCGGCTGCGCGCTGAACCCTTTCAACAATTTGAAACATCTGGAAGTGGATTATCTGAAGGTGGATGGCTCCTTCACCAAGGACCTGGGCTCGAAGGAAAGCCAGGACTCGCTGAAGGAAATCGTGGCCTCGGCCCACGCTCAGGGCAAACTCACCATCGCATCCTTTGTGGAAAGCGCTGCCATGCTGTCCACGCTGTGGCAGATCGGCGTCAACTACATCCAGGGCTATTACCTGCAGGCGCCAACCGAGAAGATGAATTACGACTTTTCCAGCGACGAATAACCAGGCCAGTAGCCTGCCGAGGGGCAACAGCGGGACAATCCGCCCCCTTGCAGCTGCGCCTGAACGCGGGCACCATTGCGCCCCGGCATCTTCCGGAGCAGCACGATGACGACACAGGTTTCAGTCGAACGCAGCCGGCGCGAACTGGCGACCCTCTCGATGGCGGCCCTCGGTGTGGTCTATGGCGACATCGGCACCAGCCCCCTTTATACCTTGCGGGAATGTTTTGCCGGCCATCACCCCATGCCCCTGACCCAGTCCAATGTGCTGGGCATCCTGTCCCTGATCTTCTGGTCACTGATCATCGTCGTTACCCTCAAATATGTTGCCTTCATCATGCGCGCCGACAACAACGGCGAAGGCGGGGTATTGGCGCTGATCGCCTTGATCGGTCGCACCCGGATTGCCCGTGGTGGCTTGCGCAGCATGCTGATCGTCGCCGGGGTGTTCGGCGCCGCGCTGTTTTATGGCGACGGCGTAATTACGCCGGCGATTTCGGTGATGTCGGCGGTGGAAGGTTTGAAGGTAGTGGCGCCGGGACTGGACCACTACGTGATTCCGATTACCATCACGGTCCTGGTGCTGTTGTTCATGGTGCAGCGCAGCGGTACCAGTCGCGTCGGCGCGTTTTTCGGGCCGGTGATGATGGTCTGGTTCGGTACGCTGGGTGTGCTAGGGGTTCTCAGCATCGTTGAACATCCCTCGGTACTCACCGCACTGAATCCGTGGCACGCGGTGATGTTCTTTCTGGATAACGGACTGGCGTCGTTTCTGGTATTCGGTGCGGTGGTGCTGGCGGTGACCGGCGGCGAAGCCCTGTATGCCGACATGGGCCACTTCGGCCGCATACCGATCCGTCTGGCCTGGCTGGGTCTGGTGCTGCCGGCGCTGACCCTCAACTATTTCGGCCAAGGCGCACTGTTGCTGTATGAACCCGGCGCTATCGACAACCCCTTCTATCATCTGGCGCCAGACTGGTTTCAGTGGCCTCTGCTGGGGCTCGCCACCTGCGCCACCGTGATTGCATCCCAGGCAGTAATTTCCGGCGTGTTCTCGGTGACCCGGCAGGCGGTGCAACTGGGCTTCTGGCCCCGTACCAACATCAAGCACACCTCCACCAAAGAGATCGGCCAGATCTACATTCCGCAAATGAACTGGTTCCTGCTGGTCGCCATCATTCTGTTGGTGTTGGGCTTCCAGAGTTCGTCGAACCTGGCGGCAGCCTATGGCATCGCCGTAACCGCGGCCATGATGGTGGACACGCTGCTGGCCTGCGTGGTGGCGCGGCGGCTGTGGAATTGGCATCCGGCACTGGTGCTGGGCATGGGATCCTGTTTCTTCATTCTGGATTTCGCGTTTCTGGGGTCGAACATGCTGAAGATTCTGGACGGCGGCTGGTTCCCCCTCACCATCGGCGCGCTCATGCTGACATTGATGCTGACCTGGCGTCGGGGCCGCCGGGTGCTGTTCGCCAAACTGGAACAGGAAACCATGCCGCTGGAACCTTTCGCCGACAGCCTGATGCTGGCGCCGCCGACCAAAGTGCCCGGCACCGCGATTTTCATGACCAGCACACCGGATCGGGTACCGCACGCGCTGCTGCACAACCTGAAACACAACAAGGTGATGCACGAACGCATCGTGCTGCTGAACATCAATACGCAGGAAGTGCCGGTGGTGCCGCGCCACCAGCGTTTCAAAGTGCAGGAAATCAAACCGGGCTTTTATGTGATCCGCGCCAGCTACGGTTTCAAGGAAAGTCCGGATGTGCCGCTGTTATTGCAGGATTGTGAATCGCTGGGATTGCATTTCGAGATGATGGATACGTCGTTCTTCCTCAGCCGCGAACGCCTGATTCCCAGCGCCCAGCCTGCCATGCCGCCGGTGCTTGACCGGATCTTTGCCTGGATGTCACGCAACACCATGAATGCCACTGACTTCTTCAACATCCCCACCAACCGGGTGGTGGAGCTGGGTACTCAGATCGAAATCTAGCGGGCGGGTGGCGCTCTAAAGCAAGCCACTCACTCCCGCTCGTCGTACCACTTCAGCAATTCTTCCGCATCCTGATCGCGCACACCCAGCAGATACAGAATGCCGTCCAGACCCAGTGTGGAAATGGAATGCTCAGCGTTTTCCTTCACCAGCGGTTTGGCGCGGAAGGCGATGCCCAATCCCGCCAGACCCAACATCGGTAAGTCGTTGGCGCCGTCGCCCACGGCGATCACTTGCTGCAGGTTCAGGCCTTCCTGGTCCGCCAGCTCCCGCAGCAGTTCGGCCTTGCGCTTGCCGTCCACCACATGGCCCACCACTTCGCCGGTCACCTTGCCGTTTTCGATCGCCAGCTCATTGGCAAACACATAATCGATGCCCAGCTTGGACTGCAGGAACCGGCCGAAATAATTGAAACCGCCGGACAGGATCGCGGTTTTGTAGCCCAAGGCTTTCAACGCACGAATCAGATCCTCTGCGCCTTCGGTGATGGGCAGGTTGTGGGCGATGCCTTCCAGCACGGATTGGTCCAGTCCCTTCAGAAATGCCACCCGGCGCTTGAAGCTCTGGGTGAAATCCAGTTCGCCGCGCATAGCCTGCTCGGTAATTGCTGCTACCTGCTCGCCGACGCCAGCGGCCTTGGCCAGCTCGTCGATCACCTCGGCCTCGATCAGGGTGGAATCCATGTCGAAGCACACCAGGCGGCGATTGCGGCGGTAGGCGTTGTCGGCCTGAAACGCGATATCCACGCCCAGCTCCCCGGCTACTTCCAGAAACTGGGCGCGCATACGGCCCAGATCCTGGGGGGCGCCGCGCACGTACAGCTCGACGCAGGCCTTCTGGTCCGGCGTTTCCCGGCGCAACGAGATCCGGCCTGACAGGCGGTTGATGGCGTTGATGTTGAGACCGTGGCTGGCAATGATGCGGGTAACCGCAGCGATCTGCCGCGCCGTGATCTTGCGGGCCAGCAGGGTGACGATGTAGCGGTCCTTGCCCTGGCTGCCGGCCCATTCCTCGTATTCCGCCTCGGCGATGGGAATGAAGCGCACCGCCATGCCCAGACCGTGGCAGGCAAACAGCACGTCTTTCAGGATCGGCGAGGAATCCGCTTCCCGCGGCACCTCCACCACCATACCCAGAGTGAGGGTGTCGTGAATGACGGCCTGGCCAATGTCCAGCACATTGACATCATAGCGGGACAGCAGGTCGGTCACGGTAGAGGTGACACCGGGCTTATCGGGCCCCGAAACATTGATCAGCAGGATTTCGCGCACACCCAGTCCTTCTCGCAAAAGTCGCGTATTCTACATGCAGGGCGAAGCATCAGCCAAAACCGGTGCGGTTGCAAACCCCGCCCGGTTCGTGGCGTAATGCTGGCCGGTCGCCACACAGGAGCAGTCCATGGCATCCCAGTCCCCGTCAGAGTCCGCGCATTCCGGCACGCCCGCTATCAGGCATCTGCCGCTGCTGCTGGCGTTGTTCCTGGTGACCCCGGTGCTGACCCTGCATTTCACGCTGCTGCCGCATCTGCTGCGACCCGCCCCGTCGCCAGAGGCGCCACCTGTGCCAGCGCCGCCGCAAGAGCCCAAACCCGATTTCTCCGACATTGATTCGGTGCCGGAACGCAAATCCATTTTCTTTGACTACATCCAGGCTTACGTCGAACACAATAACCAGCAACTATTGCTGTTGCGCGAGCAGTTGCTGGCCGACACCTTGCCACCGGAAGAACTGCTGATACTGGCGGACCTGTACCGGGTGAAGGTGGGTGAACCGGCCGAGATGCGGGAAAAGCTGCTGAAGAAGGTGGACGCCCTGCCGCTGTCGCTGGTGTTGGCGCAGGCCGCGCTGGAAAGTGCCTGGGGTACGTCACGCTTCGCTGCGGTGGGCAATAACTTCTTCGGCCAGTGGTGTTTCGTGCCCGGCTGCGGCCTGGTGCCGGACCGTCGCCACCAGGGCCTGAGCCACGAAGTCACCGTATTCGAGACGCCGCAGGAATCCGTCGCCAGTTACATGCGCAACCTGAACAGCCACCCGGCCTACAAATATCTGCGGGAACGGCGGTCGGAACTGCGGGCCCGCAATGAAGCGCTCAATGGCTGCTACCTGGCCCAAGGCCTTACTCAGTATTCCGCCAAGGGTTCCGTGTATGTGGAGGATCTGAAGCAGCTGATCCGCACCAACCGGCTGGAGTCCGATCCCCGCGGTTATTGCGCGCCGGTACTCGCCAGGAAAGATCCTCCCAGCCCGGCTGCTGAGCCTGTGATGTCCGAGCCGACGTCCAACCCAACGGCAACACCGGCCTCGTCGCCTGCAACACCCCCGACACCAGCCCCGCCGCCCCAACCTCTGGCCGCCGAGCAGGATCATCAGCCTGTTCCCAGCCCTGCCCCGCAAGTCGCTCTCTAACCGGCTGACTCGGGACAGTTGACGGTAGCGCGGGCGGGCGCCAACCTGTGCTACCATTCCGCCCCCGACAGCAGGCTGCAGTGAGAGAGGCATCATGTCGACTAAAGACAAGATAAAGGTCATCGGCGAGGACCTGGATGAAACCAAAGTCGCCCGCTACCTGGACATGCAACCCATTGGCGCTGAAAACGCCGATTTCCATGTTCTGACCAAGGCTTACCGGGGCCTGCCGCTGGAGGCCTTCGAACGTTTCCTGCAAATGTTCAGGGACGCCGGCCGTGACATCAACGCCCGCGACAGTAAAGGTCGCACCCTGCTGCAGCTGGCGCAGGAGAACCGCAGCCACCTGGAATATGTCGACGTTCTGAAGAAATTTGGCGCCCAGTAACGTTTTTGCCATCTGACCGTCATTTCAATTTCCACAATCTGTCACCCCGCTTTCATCTGAACTGAGCACAATCCGCGCATGTTTCCTCAACATGCGCCTGGCCCTTGCACGCGCCTGGCAAGGAGTCGCAGGTGAAACTGGTCATCGTCACCGACGCCTGGCACCCACAGATCAATGGGGTCGTCACCACCATGACACGGGTCACCGCCCGGGCCCGGGAACGCGGCTTTCAAGTGGAAGTGATCGATCCCTCCCACTTTATGACGGTCCCCTGCCCCAAATATGAAAAGGAAATCCGGCTGGCGGTGGATGCCTGGCGTCTGATCCCCCTGCTGAAACAAGCCGCACCGGATTTCGTGCACATCGTGTCGGAAGGGCCTCTCGGGTTGGCCGCGCGGGTCTGGCTGTCGTTTAACAAAATTCCGTACACGTCGGCGTATCACACACGCTTTCCCGAGTACGTGCATAACCTTTGGCCTTTCTTGAGTGTCGATCTCGGCTATCGTGTGCTGCGCCGTTTTCACGCCGGCAGCCAATCGGTGTTCGTACCCACAGCCAGCCTGCATGACGAATTGGCTCACGCGGGCTTTGATCACTTGCGGTTATGGTCACGCGGAGTGGATGCAGAGCAATTTCACCCGCGCCTGCGCCCTCACGGTGAAGCGCTATTTTCTGATTTGCCGAAGCCCTGGTTTGTTTACGTGGGGCGCGTGGCGCCGGAAAAAAATCTGGAGGCATTTTTGCAACTGGATTTGCCGGGCTCCAAAATAGTGGTGGGTGATGGGCCTGCTCGCGTGACGCTGCAGAAAC
>DATLII010000088.1:0-4143 GCA_035539495.1 Dongiaceae bacterium | reverse complement strand
CAGCAGGAGCTGGATGCTGCCGCGCAAACATTACTGGGCGCTTCCTATGCGGATCTGTTGGCGTGGAGTCCTGCAGATACCAATGCATTGCGGCGTCCGGATGGTCTGACATTACTCAGTACCGCATTGGCAGACGGCATCCCCAACAATGACCTGAAACGATTGGTTCAGCAATGGACGGGTTCCGTCGTGTCAGGTGCTTCGGTGGGTCTACCGGGTTTCGTCACTGATCTGGTGTTGGAGGGTTCTTACCTCTATGTACCGCGTAACGCGGGGGCCGGTTTCCTGGACATTCTGGACGTGCGCAATCCGCAAAATCCAGTGGTGGTCAATAGTCTGGCTCTGATACTTCCGCAAAGCGGGTTGAAAATCATGTTGCAGAATGGCTACGCCTATGTGCTCTCTGAAAGTTATAACTCGGGGACAACGCTGGTTATCGTTGATGTTCGTGACCCAGAGCACCCACTTCCGCGTGGGCGGTTATCATTGCAGGGTTCCGTATACTCATTAGCAGTGGCAGGCGACTACGTATTTACAACCGAATATTCCTATTCCTGGCCTGACAGCCGCTTTCAAGGCATCAATGTCATCGACGTCAGCGATCCATTGCAACCGACGAAGGTGGCAAGCTTGCCACTGGGGACTATCCCCGTGCAGTTGGCCGCGTCGGGTCAGCATCTTTACGTCAGTGGGGGCTCGCAATTTAGCGTTGTCGATATCAGCAATCCGTTGGCTCCGGTTCTGGCGGCTACGTTGCAACACCCGTCGAATTTCGGCGCCATCGCTGTCCAGGGTGACAAGGTTTATCTGGGCACCACTGACGATAATATGGTGGTGATCGATGTCAGCGATCCGACATCACCCGTGCTGCTAGCCACGCTGGAGTTGGACTGGATGGAAACCGATGCCACGTTCGGGCCTCTTCACTCCATTCAGGTGGTGGGTAACGAAGCCTTTCTGGCGTTCGGCGCTCAGGGCGTGCATCGGGTCGACATCAGCAATCCTGCGGAACCTCGGTGGGCTGGGTCCCTTGATATCACTGACTTTCGCGCTGAAACATTTGAGGTGGCAGTGGGCCAGGGACTGGTGATTGCAGCCATTGGATCTTCCGGCATCAAGATTCTGGATCAGAATGCGTTACAGCGCGAACCGGTGCTGGTCGGTAGCCTGGATCTGATCGGGCGCGTAACACGCAATGCCGTGGCGACGGCCCGCGCGATATTTACGCCCGTGCTGGATTTTGGTTTCAGTGTTATCAGTCTGCGCAATCCCCGCGCGCCGACATTAGTGGCAACCGAATGGCGTCGATCTGTCTATAAAATGGATGTGTCCGATCGCTACGCGTTTCTTGGGGAATTCTCAGCTTTCTCCGCAATGAATGTCATCAATCTCGCTGATCCGGTGGAACTGCCGGGTGCGATCGATCTGACCCAGCGTGGCTATCGATACCTGAACGATATCAAAGTCGAAGGTGATTATGCCTATCTCGGCATGGCAGCGGAGAACGGTCAGAATCAGCCGGTTGGCAGACTGGTGGTGCTGGATATTCAGGAGCCGCAGTTGCCGAAATTAATGACACAGTTGACCTTGCCCTTTATTCCGAGATTCATGGCCATACAGGAATCCCGTGTTTATACCGCCGCGGAGGGACAACTGCAGGTCATCGATATTGAAAACCCACTGCAGCCATTGCTGCAAGGCAATCTCGAGGTGCCCGCCGAGGTTCAGTTCATCGCAGCCGACGGCGATTACCTGTATCTTGCCTGTGGAAAGAACGGGTTGCTGATCGTTGATGTCAGTGATCCGATTCAGCCAACGCTGGTGGCAACGATATTGACTGCAAGTTCTGCCGATGCGGTTACTTTGGCGGATGGCTACGCGTTCGTGGCGGACGCAGCCAGTGGTGTGGTATTGATTGACGTAACCCAGCCGAGCTCGCCTGTGGTAATAGGGAATGCTACGGTTCGTGGCAACGCACGCGTTACATTCGTACAGCATGGGTTGTTGTATGCGGGTACCAGCTATGGTCTGGATGTGTTGAAAAAACCGCGTGCAATTTCAAATTGAACACCGATCAGGTACGTAAAAAGCATATGTTAGAGAGAAGTGGCAGGATTGGGTCCATGGAACAGAGCATCATCACCGTTCGCCCCGAGCACAGCGTTGACACGCTGCAGAAGCTACCGAATTTCGTCGGCATATCCGGTGTTACCGCTGGTGCAAAGGGTATTTCGATGAATATGGTGGTGATTCCACCGACTGCCCGTGCGGAACCGCATTTTCATAAAGGTTTCGAAACAGCGATCTATTTGCTGCAGGGGCGGGTGGAAACCCGCTATGGTCATAACCTGCAGCAATCGGTGATCAATGAGGCCGGAGATTTTATTTTTATCCCCGCCGGCGTTCCCCATCAGCCCATTAACTTGAGCGCCACGGCAACGGCCATTGCCATCGTGGCGCGCAATGATCCCAATGAACAGGAAAGCGTGCAGGCGTATCGAATTGAGGCGGGAGAGTAACCGGGGGGAACAGTAAACCTCAGTTCCCCGCTTTTCCCAAAGCGCGGATCAATTGTGTTCGGTTCATTTTGCTGCGGCCGGCGATGTCATGTTTTCTGGCTTCTTCCAACAGATCGGTTTTGGAAAGCTCCTCCAAATCCGGTTTCGATTTGTGGCTGCGTTTGGATGAAGCGTTACGGGCCGCCGCTGCAGGTTCTGATTTTCCCTGCAAACGGGCCTTCAGCACCTGCATCAGGTCAATGACATTATCCTCGCGGGCTTCTTCGTCGGCCTCATCCACCTCGGGCGCCTTGACCACGTCCTGATGCTTTTTGATTTTTTGCTGCACGAGCTTTTTCAGCTGTTTGTGATAATCATCGGCCAGCTGCGCAGGCTTGAATCCTGCTGTTTTTAATCCGGTCATCGCTTTTGCCATAGCCTTTACCGCCTGCTTGTTGGTGCTCTTTTTTTCCGGTAGGCCTATTTGTTCCGGCGTGCGGACTTCATCGGAAAAGCGCAATACTTCCGCTCGTAGAATGCCATTCTCGGCGATGATGGCGACCAGATGTTCCCGGCCCCGCATGACGAACGTTGCGATGCCGGCACGTCTTTCCTGTTCCATACTCTGTGCCAGCAAACGATATGCCTTGGTAGTGCGTTTGTCTGGCACCATGAAATAAGCGTGGGAAAGATAAACCGGATCCAGTTCGTCCACCGCCACAAAACGCTGCAGTTCGATCTCCTGGGATTTCTTCGGTTCCACTGCTTCGATCTCGGCATCTTCCAACGCGATGAAAGTGCCGTCATCCAGCGGATAGCCACGGACAATGTCATCGGCAGACAACGCTTTGCCATCCGCTTCACAAAAAAAGCGACGCTTCAACAAGGTGCCATCCTGGTCCACCATCTTCAGCGAGTAAGGCTTGCCACGATAAGCGGAGAACAGGCTGACCGGCAGATTCACCAGGCCAAAGGTGACCACGCCGGACCAGAAGGGACGGGGGCTGACGGGGTCGTTGCTAGCATCGTTGTCTTCTTGCGTTGCCATAGGTCATGCGCTCTTTTTCATGTGTTTCAGACTTGCTGCCAAGGCGTCGCTCAAATCCTCTGTCGCAGCTTTCCGGCGTTTTGGCAGTGGTTTGATTTTTCCTCCGCTGCGTTTGATCTCGATCAGCTTCAGCAAACTTTCCCGGTATTCATCGTGAAAGGCATCGGGCTCGAACGGTGCTTCCAGCATGCCGATAAGCTGCTTGGCCAGCGTCAATTCTTTTTTGTCGGGCGCGGCCCCGGCGGGAGCGGGCAATTGTTCCACCGGTACCAGCTCTTCGGCATGCCTAAGCGCGATCAACATGGGGTAGCCTTGATGCAATCGTAAAACACCGTGGTAAATGCGATTGTGCATGGTCCACTGGGCCAGGCCATCCAGGCCGACGGTTTGCAGTGCATCAATCAATATGGAGTAGGTGTTCGCGTCGCCGTCAGGTCCTAAAAAATAGGGCCGGTCGTACCAACGATGATCGAGCGTCTGCGCGGGCAGGAAGGTGGCTATTGTTATTTCGCGCGACGATTCCGGTGCCAGGGAATCCAGCTCTGCTTTGTTCAACAGCACGAGATTCCCATCGTCGGTGACGAACGCTTTTAATGC
>DATLII010000087.1:0-3738 GCA_035539495.1 Dongiaceae bacterium | reverse complement strand
TTGCATGGGTGCGTTAATTGCGGTGCGTTCTGCCGCTTGTCGGCGCGGTACATTCTTGGAATTGATTTCCGGCAGATACAGCCGACGGCCGAACAGCGTTTCCACATAACCTTGGCGCGCTGCAGTGGCGCGAATATTTTCCATATAACCCTGCACGCCCGGATAACGTTCGAAATAGCGATCGATGTATTCCTGCGCTTCCTTGCGACCAATACCCAATTGCTTCGCCAAGCCAAACGCCGACATCCCGTAAATCAAACCGAAATTCACCGCTTTGGCATTGCGGCGCATATCATGGGTAACGTCATTGATATCGATACCCATGACTTCGGCAGCAGTGGCTTTGTGAATATCGAGCCCTTGTTTGAATGCGTTTAACAAGCTGTCGTCGCCGGACAGATGCGCCATGATGCGCAACTCGATCTGGGAATAATCCGCCGCCACCAGCTTGCAGTTTTTCGGTGCCACAAACGCCTGACGAATGCGGCGGCCTTCTTCGGTGCGCACAGGAATGTTTTGCAAGTTGGGATCGGTCGATGACAATCGACCAGTAGCCGCGACGGCTTGTTGATACGACGTGTGCACGCGGCCGGTGCGTGAATTAATCAGCTCCGGCAGTTTGTCGGTGTAAGTGGATTTCAGTTTGCTGAGACCGCGGTACTCCATCAGCACTTTGGGCAGCGGGTAATCCAGCGCCAGTTCCGCCAATACGGGTTCAGCGGTGGAGGGTTGTCCCGTTGGCGTTTTCTGTAGCACGGGAATGCCGAGTTTTTCAAACAGGATTTCGCCTAACTGCTTCGGTGAGCTCAGGTTGAATGGTTGCCCCGCAATTTCGTAGGCTTCCTGTTCCAGCTCCAGCATGCGCTTGGCCAGCTGCTGGCTTTGCAGACGCAGCATATTGGCGTCGATTAATGCGCCGGTGCGCTCGATGCTCGACAACACGGGTAGCAGCGGCATTTCGATGTCTTCAAATACAGCGCGCAGGCCGATTTCGTCTTTTAGTTTTGGCCACAGGGTTTGATGCAGGCGCAGTGTGATATCCGCATCTTCTGCAGCATATTCACTGGCTTTTTCGATTTCGATTTGATTGAACGTAAGCTGTTTGGCGCCCTTGCCGGCGATGTCTTCGAAGGCAATGGTTTTGTGGCCCAGATATTTCAGCGCCAGGCTGTCCATGTCGTGACGAGTGCCAGTGGAATCGATCACGTAAGATTCCAGCATGGTGTCCCAGCCGATGCCGCGTATATCGATACCGTAGCGCGCCAACACGCTTTTGTCGTACTTCAGATTCTGGCCGATTTTTTGTGGCGTTTCAGCTTCCAGCAGTGGCTTTAGTTGTTGCAGCACCCAGTTGCGATCCAGCTGATCGGGTGCGCCGGGGTAATCATGGGCCACGGGTACGTAGGCGGCTTCGCCTGCGTCGATGCTGAATGACAGACCTACCAATTCGGCGTCCATGTAATTCAGGCTGGTGGTTTCGGTGTCGAACGAAAACACGGAGCTTTGTTGCAGGCGTTGTAGACAAGCGTTGAAATCCGCTTCGGTCAGAATGCATTGGTAATGTTGTTGGACAGTGGCGGCAGGCGCCGATTCGGCTTCCGCTGCAAACAGATCACCGATCGTGGCATCCGGCGCCGGCGCGGCTTTTACCTGGTCCGACAATTCCGCAATCCACCCTTTGAATTCCAATTCCTTGTACAGCGCGAATAATTTTTCCTTGTCGGGCGGGTTGAGTTTCAACTCATGCGGTTGTTGCTCCAGCGCCACATCCAGCTTGATGGTAGCCAGTTGCTTCGACAACGGCAGGAAGCCCAGGCTTTCCTTCAGGTTCTCGCCGACTTTGCCTCTGATGCTGTCGGCATTGGCGATTACGCCGTCCAGCGATCCATATTCCTGCAACCATTTCACCGCGGTTTTCGGGCCGCACTTGGGTACGCCCGGAATGTTGTCGACGCTGTCTCCAACTAACGTCAGATAATCGATGATCTGTTCCGGCGCCACACCGAATTTTTCAATTACGCCTTCGCGATTCATGATCGAATCATTCATGGTGTTGATCAGGGTGACATGATCGTTCACCAGCTGCGCCATGTCCTTGTCGCCGGTGGACACCAGTACTTGAATACCTTGATCGGTCGCTTGCTGACACAGGGTGCCGATCACATCGTCCGCTTCCACACCGTCGACGATTAGCAGTGGCAGGCCCATCAGACGAATCGCATTCAGCAGAGGCTCTACTTGCGAGCGCAGATCATCCGGCATCGGCGGACGATGGGATTTGTATTCGGGATAAAGATCGTCGCGGAAGGTTTTGCCTTTGGCGTCAAACACCACCGCCATGTGCTCTGGCTGGTAATCCTTGATCAGCTTCTGCAGCATGTTGAGCACGCCCTTGATGGCGCCAGTGGGCTGGCCCTTGGACGTAGTGAGTGGCGGCAGTGCATGAAAGGCGCGGTACAGATAGGAGGAACCGTCGACGAGAATCAAAGGAGGTGTGGTGGACATGGCAGTCACTTGCAAGTGGCGTGTGGAGAAAACAGCGGCGCGCCAGAGCAGCGCGCCATGAACAGTTCAGTTCAGATGATCAATCTTTCAGGCGCCCAGTTCCAGCACGCAATCCATTTCCACTTGCGCGCCTTTTGGCAGCGACGCTACACCAATGGCAGCGCGTGCCGGATACGGCTGTTGGAAGTAGCGCGCCATCACTTCGTTCACCAGCGCGAAGTGGTTGAGATCAGTCAGAAAAATATTCAGTTTTGCTACATCTTGCAGCGAGCCGCCTGCTGCTTCCGCCACTGCTTTCAAGTTGTCGAACACGCGCGTGATGCTGGCTTCCATGCTGTGATCCACCATGGCCATGGTGGCGGGGTCTAGCGGAATCTGGCCTGACAGATACACAGTGTTGCCGACTTTCACCGCCTGGGAATAGGTGCCGATGGCTTTGGGGGCTTTGTCAGTGGAAATGATTTGGCGCTTGCTCATGAGGGGCTCCTTGAATGTCTTCAAAACAACAAAATTGATTTTGCAAAAAGTAATTCAGTAAAAGCGGTCGAGCGATGATAAGAGGAAGGCATCACGACTATCCGGTGTTGCAGAATTGCGCGTTGGCGGATCAGTTGCGCATGCGCGTAATTTTGTTCACCGCTTTCAGGGTGCGCATGCGGCGGATGGCGCGGGCCAGGTGTTTGCGGTTGCGAACAGTGATGCGCAGGCTCACCACGGACAGATGAGCATCCTTTTCCTTCAGATTGATGGTCTCGATATTGGCGTCGATCTGCGAGATCAGCGACGCCAGCACCGCCAACGCGCCGCGCTCGTTTTCCATCTGTACGCGCAGATCAACCGAATATTCGCCCTCGGCATCGATGGCCCATTCCACCGACAGACACTTCTCCGGATTCTCTTTCATTTCCGTGGCGATGTTTTTGCAATTATCACGGTGGATCACCATGCCGCGACCGGAACTCAGATGCCCCACCACGGAATCGCCGGGAATCGGCCGGCAACACTTGGCCAGGTTGATGATCATGCCTTCGGCGCCACGAATCACCAGCGGTGGTGTTTTGGTCTTGCCGGAGGAGGCCGCTTCTTCCTGGCTCAGTGGCAGTAATCGACGCGCGGCGATCTGTGCCATCTGATTGCCCAGGCCGATGTCTTCCAGTAAATCGTCCATCGTTTTGAAACTGGAGACGTCCAGCGCCTGCTGAATGCGATCGGCGGGAATGACATCCAGGTTAA
>DATLII010000086.1:0-7759 GCA_035539495.1 Dongiaceae bacterium | reverse complement strand
GCTGGTGGTGGTCCTGTTACTGCTGGCGGGGCACTTCTTTTCCGATGGTCATCGCCGCTGGCAAAACCAGATCGGCGTGATCGATCCGGGCTGGCAGCACCACAGTCGCAGCCGTCTCATCCTGGCCGCCCTGCCCTTGCTGGTAGCGCTGGCCCTGCAACAGATACAGGCACATTACACCGAAACCGCGTTCAGCCTGAGTGGCACTGATCTGGAGGATGTCAGCCGGGAACAAGCCCAGGCCCTGGACTGGACCCCACGCCTGGACAGCGCCGACCAGTTCCGGCTGGGGCAGGATAAAGCCAGCAATGCCCGCTTCTATCAGGGCATCTACCATTACAATGAGGCCGGGCGAGAATTGGTCAGTTGGGCCAACCGCGTTTATGATATCGAGCAGTGGTCGCTCAAGGAGCAGACCACCAGCATGGTTGCCGGCCTGGGCGATGTCACCGTGCTGGACCTCACCTCCCTGCGTAACCGTCAGCGGCTGGTGGCGTATTGGTACGTCGTACCTAACAGGATTAGCAGCAGCTCGGCCCGCATCAAGGTGCAACAGGCGATCAATACCCTGTTATTGCAGCCCTCCGGCGGCGGGTTGATCGCAATTAGCCTGGATTACCGCGGCAGCAGCGACGCGGCTCATACTGCATTGCAACA
The DNA here is from genome assembly GCA_035539495.1 of Dongiaceae bacterium. Classification (GTDB taxonomy): domain Bacteria; phylum Pseudomonadota; class Gammaproteobacteria; order Pseudomonadales; family Ketobacteraceae; genus Ch67. Next base: position 7,102 of record DATLII010000086.1, on the reverse strand, counting down.
GGTGCTGGACGCCCATGCCCACCGCCTTTCTGGTTTGTCAGGAACGGTTGATGAAGGCCAATCAACGTCCGAGTGATTCAGGGGCCAACGCCCTTACGGAGACCACAATGCCACAGCAACACGCCATGACCATCGATGTGGAAGATTACTTCCAGGTGTCTGCCTTTGAAAATCTGGTAACGCCGAAGGACTGGGACCGCATGACACCCCGCGTCGAGGCCAATACCGACAAGCTGTTGCAGTTGTTCGCCGACCACAACACCACCGCCACCTTTTTCACCTTGGGCTGGGTGGCGCAGCGTTTCCCCAATATGATCCAGCGCATCGTGGCGCAAGGGCACGAGCTGGCCAGCCACGGCACCATGCATCAGCGCGCCAGCGCGCAGACTCGCGAAGAATTCAAAGCCGATGTGGGCGATGCCAAACGTCTGCTGGAGGATCTGTCGGGCAAACCCATCGTGGGCTATCGGGCGCCGAGTTTCTCGTTCACCAAGAATAATCTGTGGGCGTATGAAGTGCTGGCCGAGGAAGGTTATCGCTACAGTTCCAGCGTGTATCCGGTGGTGCACGATCACTATGGTATTCCGGATGCTCCCCGCTTCCGCTACGCCACAGAAACCGGCATCGATGAAATTCCACTGAGCACGCTGCCCTTGTTCGGGCGCAATCTACCGATTTCTGGCGGCGGTTATTTCCGGCTGTATCCGTATCTGCTGACACGTTGGGCGGTGAGCCGTTTCAGCCAGCAGGAATCACAGCCGTATATTTTCTACATGCACCCGTGGGAAGTGGACCCGCACCAACCGCGCATGCAAGGTGCATCGGCGAAGAGCCGGTTCCGCCATTATCTGAATCTGAAACGGGTGGAAGCGCGGCTGACGCGGCTGCTGGACGATTTTGAGTGGTCGTCGATGGCGAAGTTGTATGGTTACGCTTGAGGCACCCGTTTTTTAACAACCTTCGCCGGATTCCCTACCACAATCGAATAATCCTCCACATCATCGGTGACGACTGAGCCGGCGCCGATGATGCATTTCTTGCCCACGTTCGCCATGATCAGCGCGCCGTTGCCGATCCAGGTGTCTTCACCGATCACCACTTTTTCGAAGCGGCCACCCTGGTCGCGGATCGGCGTATCCAGATCCGTAAAGCTGTGCTGCTTCTTGCCACTCATGATGTGCACGCCGCTACCCAGCAAGCAGTTTTTCTCGATCCGGCACTTGCCGATATTGCACTGCGGACCAATATAAACGCCGGCTTCAATCTCGGTATCCTGATGCGACAGCAGCACGCCGAATGCCACCAGACTGTCCTGGTCGCAGCGAGTGATGATGAAGCGCAGTGCAGCCTTGCGAAAATAATTGCCCAACTGCCCCGGAAACAGGCTGAGGAACTGCGAAAATCCAGCGGTGAGGCTGTCGTGATTGCCAGCCAGCGCCAGCAGATGGAATAACAGAATCACTGGACTAGCCAACACCACAAACAGCCAATACACCGTGTTTTTCACGAATGCTTTCATGCCATCACCCCACTGCCTTGCGGGTGGACAGAATGGATTCCAGCGCCACCAGTTTGCCGCTCCAGGAATATTCCCGCTGAATCAGATCATGCGCATTACGACCCATCTGCGCAGCTTCGTCCGGATGCGTCATCACCCAATCGATCTGATTCAAGGTTTGCTCCAGCGTATCCGCCACCAGCACATGCTTGCCCGGCTTGCAGTTGATGCCCTCGCAGCCCATCGCGGTGGTGATGGTGGGTAGCGCGCAACCGAATGCCTGCAGCACCTTGTTTTGCACGCCTCGCGCCAGGCGAAACGGTGCAATGAAAATATGGGCCTTGTCGAAATAATCGCGAATATCCTCAACAAAACCAGTAACGACAATGCCGGGAAACCGGGTTAGCGCTTTCACTTTCGGCGACGGATTCATGCCGGCCACGAAAAATTGCGCGTTCGGGTACTTGGCCCGCACCTGCTCCCAGGCGCCTTCCACAAACCACACCACCGCGTCCTCGTTAGGCAGATAATCCATCACGCCGGTAAACAGGAAATTGGGGCCTTGCTGCGGCTTGGGGCCAGCAGCCGGTTGGAAGGTTTCAGTGTCCATGCCGTTGGCAACGACGTGGACGCGGCCCAGATTCGGATTCTGCTGCAGAAACAGATCCACTTCGTTCTGCGAGATGAAAAGACAGGCGTCGAAGCTTTCATGAATACGGGTTTCACACTGCGCGATCAGGCGCGCCTCGCGACCATACACCAGGGTCAACGGGAAGGATTTCAGCTTCTGGTATTGCTTCCACTTGTCTGAATCCAGGTCCATGAAATCCATGACCAGAGCCGGCCGCTGGCCGCCGTTGCGGTGCAACGTTTGGGAGCGGAATACGTACTCGGCCATGCTGGAACTGGTGCAGACGATGGCATCCACCGGCTGGCTTGCCAGCAACTGGTCAAGCTGGCCCTGCAAGGCCGACGTGTAAAAATGGCTGACACTCAGGGCCTTCCCCGTCAGCAGCCCCGTCAGGTAGGACACTCGGCCGGGTTGCGGTGCATGCAGTGCCTGTTGGCAATATTGTTGCTGCAAACTCTGCAGGTGACGGATATCCTCGTCGCCCGCCACCGGCGACAGCACATGGATGCGATGGCCACGCCGCGCCAGATACTGGATCTGGTGGAAAGTACGGATCTTTTCACCCTTGTTGGGGGGGAAGGGAACCCGGTGGGAGAGGAATACGATGTCCATGCAGGGCCAGGGCTGGTGGTGAAAGTCGGGGGTAGTTTGCCAACTTCACCCGTACATTAAAAGCCGCACGTTGCCAGCCAAATTTTAAAAGAGCAGTACTGCCAGAACCCCTGCTTCAATACACGCATTTGCTTTACTATAAACAACCGGCAAAATCCCCGGCTTGTCCATGACTCAAGGCCCGACAGCACCGACCATGACGTTTGTCCCCATCACATTGCAGGAACGACAGGGCATCCCCCGGGTGGCGGAGCCACTGCGCGTCGGCGTGCCATTGGCCGAAGGCGTAGTAGCCGACATTAGCCGGCTGCAATTGCAGGATGAAAACGGCGCCCCCCTGCCAGCTGACATACAAGCCACCGCCCACTGGGCCGATGGCAGCGTACGCTGGTGTCTGCTGGATTTCAGTGCATCGATACCGGCGCTGGGCGTCAAAACATTGCACTTGGTCGTCGTGGGATCGGTTGCGGCACCCGTCTCACCACTAGTGCAAGTGCAGGAAGAAAATGGCGCGCTGATTGTGAATACGGGCGCTTCGCGTTTCCGGCTTGTCACCAATCGGCTCGGACTTGGTGTTTTGACTTCTGGCAGCGCTGGCATCGATTTGCAACCGCCGCAACTGATCACCAGCAACGGCGAAACCTGCCAGATGCAGGTGGAGAAGACTGAATTTTCATCCCGGCAGGCACAGGCACGATTAACAGTTTCCCAGAATGGATTTTTTAAAACGGCCACAGACGAACTGTTCTGCCGTTTCGAGTCCCGTTTCCAGTTTTTTGCCAACAGCACTCGGGTGCATTGGCAATTTAAATTGCATAACCCGCGCGCGGCTCAACATCCGGGCGGATTGTGGGATCTAGGCGATCCCGGCTCGGTATTTTTTCGTCAGCTCAGCGCCTGCTTGCAACTACCTTCAGATAATCCGGTGCAGTTCCAACTGGAGCCCGGCCAGGATTGGATTTCTGCGGAGAGCGGAGCCCAACTGTTTCAAGCCTCCAGTGGTGGTGAACATTGGAATAGCCGCAACCATGTCAATCAACAGGGACACGTCACCCTGCCATTCCGTGGCTATCAATTCAAAAACGGTTCGCAGGAAGTCGCGGGCGAACGCGCCAGTCCTCTGCTGTTCAGTGCTGCGGGATGCAGTATTTACACCGAACATTTCTGGCAGAATTTTCCCAAAGCCATTGTCGCCAACACCGACAGCATCGATCTGCAACTGTTTCCGCAACAGGCAAACGACGCCTTCGAACTGCAAGGTGGCGAACAGAAAACCCATCAGATCCAATTCGATTTCAGCACCCATCGTGACGCACTTTCCGGCGCGCATGCTCCACTGACTCCCACGCTGACGCCCGACTATGTGGCCAGCACCGGCTGTATCCAGCATTTTTCCGCACAACGGGAGCCGCTGGATGAATTTATTGCGACAGGGCTGGATGCGCAACGCGGTTTTCTGGCCAAACGGGAAATCATCGACGAATACGGCTGGCGCCATTTCGGTGATATTTTCGCGGATCACGAAAGTTTATATCTGAAGAACGGCGAGCTCTTCATTTCCCACTACAACAATCAGTACGATCCACTGTACGGATTTATTCGCCAGTTCCTGCATACCGGCAATTCCGTTTGGATGGAAATGGCCAATGATCTAGCCCAGCACGTCACTGACATCGACATTTACCACACCAAAGAAGATCGTGCCGAATACAACGGCGGCTTGTTCTGGCATACGGATCACTATGTGGATGCCTTCACTGCATCGCATCGCACCTATTCACGTCAGCAGAAACCCAACGGAGTCGATGTAACCGGCGGTGGCGGACCCGGCGGCCAGCATTGCTACAGTCATGGCCTGCTGTTGCACTATTTTTTGACGGGTGCGGAATCATCCCGCAAGGCCGTGTTAGAACTGGCACATTGGATCGGTCATATTTATGACGGCACCGGCACGCTGGTGGAACAACTGCTGCGAGTAAAAAGCCAGGCCCTACCCCGCATCAAAGCAGCCGGTGGTGGCGATGTGTTGAATCATCGCTATCCGCTGGATCGCGGCGTCGGCAACTATATCAACGCTGTGCTGGACAGCTTCGCCATCACCGCTGATCCCGCCTGGCTGCAGCAGGCCGAGCGAATCATCCGCGGCACCGTGCATCCGCAAGACCGCATCGCTGATCGCGAGTTTAACGATATCGAGCGCACCTGGTTTCACACCGTTTTTTTCCAGGCCGTGATCCGTTTTCTGACGGTGAAACAGCAACAAAACCAAACCGACGACGCTGGCTATCGTTATGCACTGGACACCGTTCTGCATTACGCCCAATGGATTGCAGACAACGACACACCGTACTTGCAACATGCCGACAAGCTCGATTATCCGAATGACACCTGGACAGCGCAGGACATCCGCAAAGCCAATATCCTGTATTTCGCCAGTGCCCACGCGCCGCAACAGATTCGGCGTCAACAACTCCGGGCCCGCGCTGACTATTTTTACCAGTATGTGTGCCAACAATTGTTCACCAGTGACACCCGGCATTTTTCCCGCATCCTGGCGATTCTGATGCAGAACCACGGGCCTCACGCTTACGACTATTCACCGCTGGTGCAACCCAATACTGTGACCAAGGCCGTTGCCCAGAATGACAGTCCCTACGTCTCCCGCGGCATCCTGGCACGACAAGCAATCGTGGAAACCTTGCAAGCACTGGCGCGCTTGTCACTGAAAAAGGAACTGAACTGGCTGCGTTTTCGCAACGGCCTGTTCCAGAAGATCTACACTCGTCTTTACGGCCATCACTAACGGATACCCTTATGTGCGGCATTGCAGGTTTCGTGCGCTTTCAACACCCCACCGGTGACCTCGACACCCTGAAAGCCATGGGCAACGCCATTTTTCATCGCGGCCCGGATGCCGGCGGCGAATATCTGGATGCCGGCGTCGGCCTGTGTCACCGCCGCCTGGCCATCATCGACCTGTCCCCCGCCGGCGTGCAGCCGATGCATTCCGTCAACGATCGCTACGTCATCGTTTTCAACGGCGAAATTTACAACTTCCAGGAACTGCGTGATGACCTGGTCGCCAAGGGTTATCCGTTCCGCTCCCGCTCCGACACCGAAGTGCTGCTGGCGCTGTATCAGCACGAAGGCGAAGCGATGATGGAAAAAATCAACGGCATGTTCGCCTTCGCTCTGTGGGACAAACAGGAGCAGGTACTGTTCGTTGCCCGCGACCGCCTCGGCAAAAAGCCACTGTATTACTATCAGGAAGACGGCCACTTCATTTTCGGCTCAGAATTGAAAGCCATCCTGCCGCTCCCCATGGTGCAGCGCGAACTGCGCGCGGATGCGATCTACGATTTCTTCACCTACCAGTACGTGCCGGACCCGAAAACCATCTTCACCCATATTCACAAACTGGAACCGGCCCACACTCTCACCATAACCCGCACTGGCACGCGCAAACGCAAGTACTGGGATGTGTCATTCAAGCAACAGCAGCAACGTAGCGGCGACGTCATTGCCGACGATCTATTGAAACTGGTCGACCACTGCGTCAAAACCCGCATGGTTAGCGATGTGCCCCTGGGCGCCTTCCTCAGCGGCGGCGTGGATTCCAGTGGCGTGGTCGGTTTGATGGCACAAAACAGTGAAAAGCCCGTCACCACCTGCTCCATCGGTTTTGACTCCGAGCAATTCGACGAAGTGAAATACGCAGCAGAAATTGCGCGTCAATTCAAAACCGATCATCACGAATTCACGGTGAAGGAAAACGTCGAAGATAACCTGGAAAAAATCGTCGCCTTCTTTGACGAACCCTTTGCAGATCCCTCGTTAGTGCCAACGTTCTTCGTATCGCAGCTGGCCCGCCAGCAGGTGACCGTCGCACTGGCCGGCGACGGTGGCGATGAAAGTTTTGCCGGCTACAGCAAATACGCCGTGGATGCGGTGGAGAATCGTCTGCGCAGCTTGTTTCCCGCCTTCATCCGACACAACCTGTTCCCGGGCCTGGCCAAACTGTTTGCAAAAAGCCACCACACCCTGGCACGCAAGGCCACCACGCTGCTCACCACGCTGAGCCACGATCCAGGCTACGGTTTCTTTCTCACCAATTCATTTTTCAGCGACGAACTCTGGCGGCGCCTGGTGCGTGATGATTTCAATCGCACCCTCAATGGTTACCACCCCGCGGATCTGTCGCTGCAGCACTACAACAACGCGCCAGCGGACGATCATCTGTCCCGTATTCTGTACACCGACATCAAAACCTATCTGCCCGGCGGCATTCTGGTGAAGGTGGACCGCATGAGCATGGCCAACTCACTGGAAGTTCGCGCACCACTGTTGGATTACACCGTGGT
>DATLII010000085.1:0-2780 GCA_035539495.1 Dongiaceae bacterium | reverse complement strand
GCGTATTGGGTTGCCTGCAGCAAATTAACGACTAGCCTGTTTCCGATCGCGTCAGCCAGTATCTGAATTATGCCGATCGCTCCGCCCGCCATATGATGCTGCTGGTTGACAGCCTGCTGACCTATACCGAATTGCAATCAGGCAATCTGCAGCTGGACAATCGCCCCTTCGCCACCCGCGACCTCGTGGCCAGCTCGCGCACGCTGTTTACAGAATTGAGCCAGAAGAAAGGCATCGCGCTGAATTTTTATATCGAGGAATCCACGCCCGATGTGCTGATCAGCGATTGCGTGCGGCTGGGCCAGATCCTCAACAATCTGCTGGATAACGCGGTGAAGTTCACCCGTCATGGTCGCGTGGAAGTGCGCATTCAGGGCCAAGCCGATATAGGCGCGAATGGCGATTTCCAATTGATCATGCAGGTCAGCGATACCGGCATCGGTATTGCGGAAGATAAGTTGGCACTGATCTTTGAACGCTTCCGTCAGGTGGACGGCAGTTTCAACCGTGGCTATGGCGGCTTGGGCATCGGGCTGGCGGTGATCAAATCCCTGCTGGATTTCATGGGCGGTTCGATCGCGGTGGAATCCGCCCTGGATCGGGGCACCACGTTCACCGTGCATGTTCCCTGTCGTCATCAGGCACAAGGCAGTGAAAATCTCACCCCCGCACTGCAAGAGCGCCCGCCCAACAGCCTGCGTTTGTTGGTGGTGGAAGACAACCCAGTGAATCAGTTGGTGTTGAAAGGTCTGCTGCAGAAGCAAGGTTATACCGTGATGACGGCAGACAACGGCGCGCTGGCGGTGGAGCTGGTGAGCAACATGCCCGTGGATGCCATTCTGATGGATTGCCAGATGCCGGTGCTGGACGGATTCGAAGCCACCCGCCAGATTCGTGCGCTGCCACTGCCGGTTAGCCAGGTGCCGATTATCGCGGTGACGGCCAACGCGATGTCGCAAGATCGGGAGCGTTGCCTGGAAGCCGGCATGAATGATTACACCAGCAAACCGATCGATGCGCGGGCGCTGAACAAGAAAATCATTTACTGGGTCAATCTGCCCACCAAAACCCAGAAGGCCGGTTGAGGCCATGGGCGCGCGACTGTTGCTTCCGCTGATATTGCTGATGCTGGGTTGTGCCAATGCAGTGGCCGCAATTCCGGTTGTGGATGTCAGAGAAACCGGCCGCCAGTTTGCGATTCAGGCACAGACCCGTTTTCTGGAAGATCACGCCGGCACCCTGCAGCCCGAAGCGCTGTTGCGAGGCGAACAGGATCAGAATTTGCGTGACAATCAGGGACGCAGTTTCAGCTTCGGTATTTCCGCTTCCACCTACTGGCTGATGTTCGAGCTCGGCTACAACTCCGCTGATGAAAGCACAGCGGCTCAACTGCAGCGTCTGCTGGAAGTCAGTTACCCGCCCCTCGATCAAATCAGTCTGTACTATTTCGATCGCGATGGTCGTTTGCAGCAGATCGACAGCGGCGACACTCGCCCGTTCAAGAACCGCCCCGTGGTGCACAATGGTTATGTATTTCCGCTGGATCTCAATCCCGGTGAAAGCCGGCGCTTTCTGTTGCGGGTGAATTCCGAAGGTTCGATCCGCGTGCCCATGACGTTATGGGAACCAGACTATTTCCATGAACAGAATCGATCGATGATGCTGTTGCATGGCATCTACTTCGGCATCGTAGTGTTGATGTTCCTTTACAACCTGATCCTGTTCCTGTTTATCCGCGATCAGACTTATCTGTATTACATCGTCTATATTGCGTCGCTACTGTTTTTTCAAGCCAACTACAGCGGTTTTGCGTTTCAATATCTGTGGCCAGAACAACCACAAGCGAACAATCTGGCGTTGCTGAGCTCGATATGGATGGTGCTGATTTTCGCACCTCAGTTCGCACGACGGGTGCTGGATTCCTATGCCACGCTGCCACGGCTGGATCGCGTGGTGCGGCAACTGATTGCGGTTGCGATTGTCCTGCTGCTGGCAAGTCCGTTCCTGCATTACCACTTGGTTCTGTACGCGGCAGTGATGATGGCGATGGTCGAAATCATCGCCATTGTGGCAGCCGCCATCCTCAATTCCGCGCGCGGTCTGCGGACAGCACGGCTGTTCCTGCTGGCGTGGTCCGCATTTCTGCTGGGCGCCGGTATTCTGGGTGGTGTGGCGGTGGGTCTGCTGCCCGCCAACAGCTTCACCAGTCATGCATTGATTTTGGGTTCCGCTATCGAAGTGACGCTGCTGTCCCTGTCGCTGGCAGATCGCATGAACCGGATCGAGCGGGAGCGCACCCTCGCCGAGCAGGAAGCCAAGAACGCGCTGCTGGCCGTCAACCGCTCGCTGATGGAAAACAACAAGCTGAAAGATGAATTTCTCAATACCATCAGCCACGAAATGCGCACGCCCATGCACGGAGTGCTTAGCAGCATCAACCACCTGCGCAATCACGACGATATCGGTAAGCGGGAGCAATTCGTCGACAGCGCCGAGCGCTCCGCCCGCCATATGATGATGCTGATCGATAGCGTGCTGAACTACAACGAATTGCATTCCTCATCGTTCAAACTGGAACGGGAAACCTTCACCCTGACCCGCCTGACTTCTGCGCTGGACGAACTGTTTCGCGGCCAGGCGGAAGCCAAGGGCTTGCAATTCGATATCGTGATCCAGCCCGACGTACCTGATTTACTGATCGGCGATTTTCGTCGTACCCAGCAAATTCTAGCGAACCTGCTGAGCAACGCCGTCAAATTTACGCAGCAGGGTTTTGTCAG
>DATLII010000084.1:0-3183 GCA_035539495.1 Dongiaceae bacterium | reverse complement strand
AACGCGCAATCCATAGGTCACACGCCGCTGGTGCGGCTCAATCGTATCGCAGCGGATACGGGCGCCACTGTGCTGGCGAAAATTGAAGGTCGCAATCCTGCTTATTCAGTGAAATGCCGTTTGGGCGCAGCGCTGGTGTGGGACGCGGAAAACAAAGGCCTGCTGGGGCCGGGCAAGGAAATTGTCGAACCGACGAGTGGAAATACCGGCATCGCGCTGGCCTTTGTGGCAGCGGCAAGAGGTATTCCGCTGACACTGACCATGCCGGAAACCATGAGCCTGGAGCGGCGCAAACTGCTTACCGTCTACGGCGCCAAAGTGGTGTTGACCGAAGGCGCGAAAGGTATGAAAGGCGCCATCGCGAAGGCGGAAGAAATTCAGGCATCCGATCCCAATCGTTATGTGCTGTTGCAGCAGTTCAAAAATCCCGCCAACGCGGCGATCCATGAAACCACTACCGGCCCGGAAATCTGGAACGACACCGACGGCAAAGTAGACATCCTGGTCTCTGGCGTTGGTACCGGTGGCACCATCACCGGCGTGTCACGTTATTTCAAGAAAGTACGTGGACAGAACTTATTGTCAGTGGCGGTTGAACCGGCGGCGAGCCCGGTGCTGGCGCAAACCCGCGCAGGTCAGCCGGTGCAGCCTGGGCCGCACAAAATCCAGGGTATCGGTGCTGGCTTTGTGCCCGATGTGCTGGATCTGAGCCTGGTGGATGTCATCGAATCTGTTACCAACGAAGAGGCGGTGGAATTCGCTCGTTTGCTGGCGCGCGACGAAGGCATTTTATCCGGTATTTCCAGTGGCGCGGCAGTGGCGGTGGCCCTGCGTTTGGCGCGCAAGCCGGAAAATGCCGGCAAAACCATAGTGGTAGTACTGCCCGATTCCGGTGAGCGCTATCTAAGTTCGATCCTTTTTGAAGGGCTGTTCGATGTCAACGGTTTGCCTGTCCAATCCTGAGCGGATTGCAATTACACATATTCAGGTACGTTTCGGCCAGGTGTTGCGAGAGGCGCGTCGCTCTCGCGGATGGTCCCAGGAAGTGCTGGCCGACATCGCCAATCTGAATCGTTCCTACATTGGGGAAATCGAGCGTGGCAGCGTGATTGCGTCGATTGTCACACTGCACAAACTGGCGGAGGCGCTGGAATTACCGGCATCTTCCCTGCTGGCGCGGTGCGAGTCGGCTACAAAATGATGGCTGTAGGCGGTTGAGCCCAAGGTCCTGCTTCACTGATAGTGGATATAGCTGTTTCGAATAAGCTTATTCCCGTTTAATTAGACCGCTCCCAGGAGTCCGCCATGGCAGACACTCAAGAAGTCCAGTTGGCGCTAGGCGACAATGCCGCGCGTCAATTGGCGAATGCCACCAAAACCGTTCCCCAGTTATCGACCATTTCCCCCCGTTGGCTGGTGCATTTTCTGCAGTGGCTGCCAGTGGAAGCTGGTATCTACCGCCTCAACAAGGTGAAGAATCCGTCGCAGGTGCAGGTTGCCTGTTCCCAGCGCGATGAATCCGAATTGCCGGCGACTTTCGTTGATTACGAAGAAACCCCGCGGGAGTATTTTCTCAATTCCGTGACCACCGTGTTGGACGTGCACACGCGCGTGTCCGATCTGTACAGCAGCCCGCATGATCAGATCAAAGAGCAGCTGCGCCTTACCATTGAAACCATCAAGGAACGTCAGGAAGCCGAGTTGCTCAATAACCCGGATTACGGTTTGTTGGCGAATGTGGCTGACAGCCAGCGTCTGGTGCCGCTCACTGGCGCGCCGACTCCGGATGATCTGGACGACCTGATTACCAAAGTGTGGAAAGAGCCCGCATTCTTCCTGGCCCATCCGTTGGCGATTGCCGCGTTCGGCCGCGAGTGCACCCGTCGCGGTGTGCCGCCACCAACCGTCAGCCTGTTCGGCGCTCAGTTCCTGACTTGGCGTGGTATCCCGCTGGTGCCGTCCGACAAAATTCCGGTGGAAGATGGTAAAACCAAAATCCTGTTGCTGCGCGTAGGTGAAAAGCGGCAGGGCGTCGTGGGTCTGTTCCAGCCAGGTTTGGCGGGTGAGCAGAGTCCGGGCTTGTCGGTGCGCTTCATGGGCATCAGCCGCAACGCCATTGCCTCGTATCTGATTTCGCTGTACTGCTCGCTGGCAGTGCTGACCGATGATGCGCTGGCCGTTCTCGACGACGTGGAGATTGGCAAATACCATGACTACCCCGATACCTACAAGTGATGGTGTAACAGGGCTGCTGCCGGGTGCCGCAGGTCTGCCGGACGAGAATACGTTGAGCCAATTGGCTTCGCTGTTTTTCTCCGCGCTGCCGGGCACCGCGCCGGACATTCCCCGTTCGCCTGCAGATGCTGCGCTGATTCCAAACCGTCATACGGCGGGGCGGGGTCAGGATCTGGGTTTGAATCTGGATAAAGGCGTGGTTCCTGCTGTGCCGGCCACGTCGCAGACACCGGCGCCAAGTTCGGCGTTCTCGTCGCAGCCGAGGCATTCCGCATCGCTGCAACCGCTGCCGGTGGATGCCGGCGGAACGGACGCGGCGGCTGCGACGCAAGCGGCTACTCAGGCCCCGCAGCCCCCAACGCATGCATCGACGCAACTGGCGCCGGAAGTGCCGGGATCGCCGTTGCTGTACGCTGCCGCGCTGCCTCAAGTAGGCGGTTTGTCGGACGGTGCGCGCGGTTTGCCCGGTTCGGTGCCCACGTCGCCGTTCTATTTCCTGAGCGAAGCCAACGCCCAGCGCACGCCGGCGGCGCCAATTCCGCTGCCAGCGGAAAATCGCGTCACGCCGCAAGCGTTCGGTTTGCCGGGCGAGCGGGAACTGGCTGCGTTGTTGGGAGCGGTGGATTCCAAGCCTCCCGCTGGCGGTGTGCCGTCAGCCGGTCGCGGTGCGCCCGGGTTTTATTTCCTGGACGCAGTGCCGACACGGGAAAGCGGTGGCATTCCGCAGGAGCCTCATCCGGCGTTCGATGTCAACGCGGTACGACGGGATTTTGCGATCCTGTCGGAGCGTGTGAATGGACGTCAGCTGATCTGGCTCGATAACGCGGCGACTACGCATAAACCGCAGGCAGTGATCGATCGTTTGGCCTGGTTTTACGCGCACGAAAACTCGAACATCCACCGCGCTGCGCATGAACTGGCGGCACGGGCCACTGACGCTTATGAAGG
>DATLII010000083.1:0-9325 GCA_035539495.1 Dongiaceae bacterium | reverse complement strand
GTTCGGCGCGAACGCTGGTACGCAATTGAATGCCCGGATGTTGCAGCAGAGTGCGACACAGAAAAGCCGGATTCAACCAACCCCCGAGTTTCATCAGCAATGCGGGGTGAGGGCAGGGTACTTGGGTAAGCGCCGATACCTGTTCCGGCGTGAGTGCTGCCACCACGTCATCCGGCCACAAACCGGGCTCCAGCAATTTTTGCTGCTCGGCGCGTTCGCTTTCGTCCCACGCCAGTTGCAGCACGCCATTCAGGTTCCAGTCGGCGCCGGGCTGCAGATTCTGCGCAGCAAAAAAATCCCGCAAATAACGGCAAGCATGCAGATACGCAAACTGATAGTAACGGTTCTGCGGCGAATCATGCACGCTCAGACGGGTGTAAGTGATGCCGGTAGGATTACCGGAGGCCTGAGACGCGATGTCATTTTCTGCTTCGAAGACGGTGACCTGCCAGCCCCGCTGCGCCAAAACATGGGCGGCAGCGCAACCTGCCAACCCGGCGCCGACAATGGCAACCTGACCTGGCGCGCGTCGCTGATAGTCGAAGCGAAACCACGGAGCTTGCGCCGGCGGATACGTGTCATGCGCACTGGAATCGGCAAAGACGCCTTTCAGCATGTCGCGCTTGCGGCCGAAGCCCGCGCATTTTTCAACGCTAAATCCAACGGCAGCCAATCCACGCCGAACATCGCCTGCCGCGGTAAAGGTGGCGAAGGTGGTGTGGGTGTGACTGAGTCGCGCCAGTTGCGCGAACAGCGCTGGCTGCCACATGTCGGGATTGCGTGCGGGAGCGAAGCCGTCCAGGAACCAGGCATCCACTTTCCCGTCCAATGCAGCAAAGGCATCGATGGCATCGCCGAAAATCAGGGTCAGCGTCAGTTGTTCGCCATGAAAATGCAGGCGGTGACTGCCGCGCACCAGGGGAGGGTATTGCGCCTGCAGTTGCGCCGCCATTTCGGCAAACGCTTGTTGTGTGGTGCCAGCCCGTTCTAGATCGGCTTTGCTCAGCGGAAATTTCTCCACGCTCACCACATGCAGGTGTTGCCCCGGCTTGCGCAACTGCCGCCACAGCTCCCAGGCGCAGAGGAAATTCAGCCCGGTGCCAAAGCCCGTTTCGCCAATCACGAAGCTGCCGGGTGTGTGCCAGGCTTGCCAGCGTTGCGGCAAGTCATTGTGGCCAATGAAGACATGACGGGTTTCAGCAGCACCATCATCGCGGGAAAAATACACGTCGCCAAATTGACGCGAGACAGGCACGTCCTGCTGCCATTCCAGGCTGGCAGGTTGCAAGGGCGAATTCGGCGGCGTCTGCTGGCTGTCCTGGCTCATTCGAGAGGTCTGTACTTTCGTTATAATGTGCAGCGAATTCTAAGGAACCCTCTGCATGTTTGCCACTTTGCTGCCCATTACCGGCCCTGTCATGATTTGCGTGCTGGTGGGTTTTCTCTGGAAAAAACTCGATTGGCCCTACGATACCCGCATGGTGTCGCTGTTGGTGATGCGGGTGGGCGCGCCTTGTCTGGTGGTGGCGTCGCTCAGCAGCACGCCGGTGTCGCAGGATCTGCTGGAGCAGATGTTGTGGGTGACGCTGGCCATGGTGGGCGCGACAGCGGTCGCTGCGCTGGTGGCCATAGTGCTGGCACGACAACCTCTGCGGACCTATCTGGGGCCGCTGCTGTTTCCCAATGCGGGCAACATGGGGCTGCCGATCTGTCTGTTTGCGTTTGGCAACGAGGGCCTGACACTGGCACTGGCGATCTTCATGGTGCTGTCGGTACTGCATTTCACGCTGGGCATTGCCCTGGTGAGCGGGCGTTCGGTATGGCGCGAGATGATCGCCAATCCCATCATCTATTCCATTCTGATCGCGGTGATCCTGATTTACACCCGGGTCGAGCTGCCCATGTGGCTGGACAATACGGTGCATCTGCTCAGCGACTTCACTATTCCCCTGATGCTACTGACGTTGGGGGTGAGTCTGGCGGATATGAAACTTCAGGCCGTGGGTAGCAGTCTGTATTTTGCGGTGGCGCGGTTGTTGATTGGTGTCGGCGTGGGATATGGCGTGGCCTGGCTGTTCGATTTGCAGGGCGTGGCGAAGGGCGTGCTGATTCTGCAGTCGGCGATGCCGGTAGCCGTGTTCAATTATCTGTTCGCTGTGCAGTACAACCGTGACCCGCAGGTGGTGGCGGGCATGGTGATTCTGTCCACTTTATTGTCGTTTGCGCTGATGCCGGTGCTGCTTCTGTATTTGCTGTGATCAAGGGTTGAGATACTGGCGCTCGGCGGTTATCTTGACCTTCATACTTGCGGATACACCGCGCCCGCCCGTGCGGGATCTTCAACGGACGGAGCAGCATGGAACACAACGTTTCTCTTATTTCCACACTTGCCGCCGGTTTTGGCATCGCCCTGATTCTGGGTGTGCTGGCCGAGCGCATCCGGGTGCCGGCTCTGGTGGGTTATCTGGTGGCCGGCATGATCATCGGCCCTGCCACACCCGGCTTCGTGGCCGACATGCACATTGCCGCACAGCTGTCCGAAATCGGCGTAATGCTGCTGATGTTTGGCGTCGGGTTACATTTTTCTTTCAATGATTTGCTGGCGGTGAAACGTATTGCGGTGCCGGGCGCGGTGCTACAGATGAGCTTGGCCACCGGATTGGGATTGTGGGTGGCCTGGTGGTGGTGGGGCTGGAGTTGGGGCGAAGGTTTGGTGTTCGGCTTGTCGCTGTCGTGCGCCAGCACGGTGGTGCTGCTCAAGGCGCTGGAAGCCCGCGGTGTGCTGGATTCCATGAATGGACGCATCGCGGTGGGCTGGCTGGTGGTGGAGGATCTTGCCACCGTTTTGGTGCTGGTACTGCTGCCGCCGATGGCGGGATTGCTGGGAAGCTCCGAGCAGGGGCAAAACACCGATATGACCAGTCTGTGGCTGACGATCGGCAAGACCTTGCTGCAGGTGGCCGCTTTCGTGGCGTTGATGCTGATCGCAGGGCGTCGCCTGCTGCCTTGGCTGCTGTGGCAAGTGGCGCGCACCGGTTCCCGCGAATTGTTTACGCTGGCGGTGATCGCCGCCGCGATTGGGCTGGCGTATGGCGCGTCGTTATTGTTCAACGTTTCGTTCGCGCTGGGCGCGTTCTTCGCTGGCATGGTGATGCGCGAATCCGAATTCAGCCATCGTGCTGCCGCTGAATCGCTGCCGTTGCGCGATGCGTTTTCCGTCTTGTTCTTTGTTTCGGTGGGTATGCTGTTCGAACCCGCGATCCTGGTGGACGAACCGTTGCGTGTGCTGGCTGTGGTGGGAATCATCATTCTGGGCAAGGCCATCGCTGCGCTGGTGTTGGTGCTGGCATTCCGTTATCCGTTGAATACCGCGTTGATCGTGTCGGCCAGCCTGGCGCAGATCGGCGAGTTCTCTTTTATTCTGGCGGGGTTGGGCCTGTCGCTGAAATTATTGCCTAGCGAAGGCATGAGCCTGGTGCTGGCGGGTGCACTGATCTCAATTGCGCTGAATCCGCTGCTGTTCGCCTTGATTGAGCCAGTGCGCGCCTGGGCGCTGAAAAAATCGGATTTCGCGCGGCGGCTGGAGCGCCGGGAAGATCCTTACGCCGAACTGCCGATGAGCACCGAACGCAAATATCTGGAAGGCCAGGTGGTGCTGGTGGGTTACGGGCGCGTGGGGCGTCGCATTGCGGCGGCGCTGGATGAGCGTGGCATTCCCTATGTGGTGGCGGAGCAAAATCGGGAAATGGTGGAGAATCTGCGCAAGCGCGGTGTTGCGGCCGTATCGGGTAGCGCGGCCGAGCCGTCGGTGCTGATCCAGGCGCATATCGTTCACGCTGCCATGCTGGTGATTGCGACGCCCGATCCGCTCAATGTGCGCAAGATGGTGGAGATCGCGCGCACCTTGAATCCCACGGTGGAAATCGTGGTGCGTACCCACAGCGAGGACGAGTCTCAATGGCTGCGCCGTGATGATGTGGGCACGGTGTTCTTCGGCGAGGAAGAGTTGGCCAAAGGCATGTCACGTCACGTGCTGGACCGGTTTGCACCGCCGGCGGCTGCCGAACATTGATTTACTGATACGGGGCGTTCCGGTATGGATGTTCTGATGGAAAAAGGAAATGAATTCATCCAGGGATCGTGAAACTGTCGCCCAACAGCTGACGCTGGACGGCATCAGCAGTGGCAGCGAATGGCACCTGCCGCTGCAGCAATTGGAAGCAGGGTTGGAACTGATCCGCCAGTCTCCTGTTGATGAGGGTTGCGTCGAATTGATCGTATGCCGACCCGCCAGTGGCACGCGCAAAGTGCTGCCCCGTTGTGAATTGAGCCTGGAGTTGGGGCTGGTTGGCGACAACTGGAAGCAGCGCGGTTACCGCAAATCGCCGGACGGCCGCGCTCATCCCGACATGCAATTGAACCTGATGAATGCCCGCGCCATTGCCCTGATTGCACGTACGCCGGCGCGATGGCCAATGGCGGGGGATCAGTTCTATGTGAATCTGGATCTTGGCCCCGCCAATCTGCCGCCGGGTACGCGCCTGGCGATTGGCAGCGCTGTCATTCAGATCACGGCAGAACCCCATCGCGGTTGCGTGAAATTCGCCGAGCGGTTTGGTCAGGATGCCGTCCGCTTCGTGAATTCCGATGCGGGCAAAGCGCTGAATCTGCGGGGCATCAATGCGAAAGTGATTCAGCCGGGGCAGGTCGCTACCGGCGATGTCATTCGCAAGCTTCCATTTGCAAACTGAGCAGTTGATCCATCGACGCGAGGATTTCCCCATGAGTGACAATGCGGTGCTGAGTTATTGGAACAGGCTGTCCGGCCTGCCCGGTGGCAAGACCATTTTCTCCAAAGCGGTCCAGTTCAAGGCACCTTATTTCCGCACGGTGAGCCCTATTGTGGAGGAGCTGCGGCCCAATTACGCGCGCCTGAAGCTCAAAAAACGTCGTGCTGTGGAAAATCATATCGGCACGGTGCATGTGATTGCGATCTGCAATCTGCTGGAGATGGCCATGGGCACCTGCGCGGAGGCATCGATTCCTAAAAACCTGCGCTGGATTCCCAAAGGCATGACAGTGGACTACACCGCCAAGGCCGGCAGCGACATCACCGGTATTGCTGAGATCAACCCCGCGGATTGGAGGCCAGGTGATCTGGATGTCAAAATCACGGCGCTGGATGATCAGGGCATTGTGGTGGTGAAGGGCGTCATCAAGTTATGGATTAGTGAAAAGAAGTAAATAGCGAGTAAAAGTAGTTAGTGTGACGAAGTAAGCAGCGGTCGGCGTTTTCTGATTTCCACCAACCGGGTGATTCGGGCTAAAGTAAAGCAAACCAGCGTCGAGTCCATCCCAGGATGGGAGGAGATCCGGATGATTGCCCGTTTGCAAGCATCGCGACTGCGTGCGCCACTGCACGTTCATGTCGCAACCCTGTTTGTGGTATTGGTGCTGGCGATTGGAGGCCTGTTGGCCACAACGCAATACCGCGGCGCCAGCAGCATCATCGTTGATTCCTCGGATCAGCTCATCCATCAGATCGCGCGCCAGATCCAGGCCGATCTCAAATATCGCCAGAATGCCGTTGTCGCCACCTTGGATTTGGCGCGGTTGAGTGGCATTGTGCAGGCGCACGATTGGCAATCTCGCGCGGCTTACCTGCCCTGGTTGCAGCAGGTGTTGCGCAATCACAAGGGCCTGACCAACTTCATCATTGGTTACCCCGACGGCGACGTGGTGCTGCTGCATTCTGCGTCCACCGCGTTGCAGCGGAATATCTACCAGGTGCCAGAAGGCACCTACATGGCCATTGATCACATCGATCGCGACGGCGACAAGATCATCCACGCCCGTCGGCTCAGCTATGACGTCAACCTGCAACTGCTGCAGGAGCAGCCGCTGCCCGATGCCACCTTCGATCCACGTCAGCGGCCCTGGTACCGCCAAGCCATCGCATCACAGCAGATGGAATTCACACCGCCCTATCCGTTTTTCAGTTCGCCCACCGTCGGCGTCACCATGGCCCGTGCCAATCCAGATGGTGTGGTAGTGGCGGCGGATCTGACATTGCAAACGCTGTCCGACATTCTGCGTTCGTTCGATTTGCCGCCGCGCAGCGAAATTTTGCTGTTCGACAACGTGGGGCAGGTGCTGGGCTATCCTGACCGGCGTCAGATGCGCGCGAAAGTCGAGGGTGGCGATCATCGGGTGCCGCGTGTGCAGGAACTGCAGTCACCCCTGGTGCAGGCGGCCGTGCCGGATCTGCTCCGCCGTGAGGGCACCTGGTTTTTCTCGGCTGACAATGAAAGCTGGTTCGGTGCGGTAGAGGATGTGACCGTGCTGCAATCGCTGCCAGTACGATTGGGTGTGTTGATTCCTGAAAAGGAGTTGTTGCGCGACGCCTTGCTGCAACGTGAACAGAGTATTCAGGTTACGTTGGTGATTCTGCTGCTGGCGGTGCCGTTGGCGTGGGTACTGTCGCGGCTGGTATCCAAACCGTTGCGACTGTTGGTGCACGATACCAACGCGGTGCGCGAATTCCGTTTTGACCAGGTGACACCGACGCGCTCTCTGGTGCTGGAAATCGATGATCTGGGTGAGTCCATCCACTTGATGAATGAAACCATCCAGCATTTCCTGGATCTTGCGGTTGCGCTTGCGCGTGAGAAAAAACTGGATTCGCTGGTTGCGGCTGTCGCGGAGCAGACGCGGGGTACGGCGGGTGCCGAAGCCTCGGTGCTGTTTCTGTTCAGTGAGGATCGCACGGCACTAATTCCGCGCTCGGTCAGTACCAGTCGCATTGTACGTTCGCTGGAGGATGGCGAGGTCGCCGGACTCGATCCGGATGAACCACAACTGCAAAGCGCGTTGCGGGAACAGCGCACGGGCCAGTCATCGTTGCAGATGGATACGCCTCTGGGCCCGCTGTTATGCGAGCTATTGTTGTTGCCGGTGGAATCTCACGGTGAATTGGTGAGTGTGCCGCTGATCAATCGGGAAGGTCGGGTATTGGGCGTATTGTGTCTGTTGTATCCGGCGCTGACATCCGCCGCTGCCGAGAGTGAGATTCAAGCGCGCCTGGGCTTCATTCACACGTTGTCCGGTTTCGCCGCGGTGAGTGTGGAAACGAGCCAGTTGATCAGTTTGCAGAAACGGCTGTTCACTGCGTTCATGGAATTGATCGCCAGCGCTATCGACGCGAAATCGCCTTACACCGGCGGCCATTGCCAGCGGGTGCCAGTGCTGACGGAAATGTTGGCCCGTGCCGCCTGCGATTCCAAACAAGCTCCGTTCGAACGTTTCGATCTGAATGCCGACGAATGGGAAGCGTTGCACATGGCCAGCTGGTTACATGATTGCGGCAAGGTCACCACGCCGGAGCATGTAGTAGACAAGGCCACCAAACTGGAAGCCCGTTACGATCGCATTCATGAAATTCGCACGCGTTTTGAAGTAGCGAAGGCGAACGCGGAAACCGATTACTGGCGCCAACGGGCATTGGGCCAGAATCCCGACGAACAACAGTTGCAGCAACAGTTGCGCGCGCTGGATGAGGAATTTGCTTTCGTCGCCCATTGTAATCAGGGTGGTGAATTTCTGCCGCCGCAGGAACTGGGTCGATTGCAATTGATCGCGCAACGGCAGTGGCGGCGTACATTGAGCGATCGTCTGGGGATAGGTTGGGAGGAAGCGCAACGCAAAGCGCAATTGCCGGAGCCCTCGCTGCCGATACTGGAGCCCTTGTTGGCAGATCGTCCTGACCACTGCATTCCCCGCGATAGCCTTGATGATCAGCGCTCTGCCCAGCAAGCCTCATTCAATCTGGTGCCGCCGCAATACAAGTACAACCTGGGGGAGCTGCATAATCTGGGCGTGTCTCGTGGCACGCTCACGGACGAGGAGCGCTACCTGATCAACGACCACATCGTGCAGACGATTCTGATGCTGGAGCATCTACCTTACCCCGAACATCTGCGCAGCGTGCCGGACATTGCCGGTGGGCATCACGAGAAAATGGATGGCACTGGTTACCCGCGAGGCCTTACCGCGGCGCAGATGCCGTTGACCGCGCGCATGATGGCAATCGCCGATATTTTCGAGGCGCTCACAGCGGGGGATCGTCCTTACAAAGCGGCTAAAACCCTGAGCGAATCCCTGGGCATCATGAAGCGGATGGTGACGGGGCAGCATATCGATCCGGATCTGTTTCGGTTGTTTATCCAAAGCGGTGTGTACCGGGAATATGCCGAGCGGTTTCTGCGACCCGAACAAAACGACAGCGTGGATGAGGCGGCGTTGTTGGGGTAGTCAGGCTGATCAGGATTTCGTGCCCCCGGCCGGTTCGTTTGCGCTCCCCCTGTTGAAAGCGTAATAAATAACCAGTATCGTGAACCAGCTTGATTCAAGGGCGGTATTTCAGCCTTATCAAGCGATCTGATTCATGGGGTTTTACTCAACGAACATTAGCTAACAGCGGGTGCCGATAGGGCTTTCGTTGCACCTGCGTGTTGGCCGCATTTCAATCCATTGGGGGTCAATATGCGCAATGCAATGCAAAACCTGTTAGGGGCAACCTGTCTGATGCTGGCGGTACAAGCGGCCCAGGCTGTGCCGGTCAATTATGTATTCAACGGTACCAGCGTCGGGGAATTCAACGCAGCCAACGGCCCGGTGGCGACCACGATCTATTCCGGTACCACTAGCATCAGCGGTGGCTTCACCTATGACGACGCTGCGCCTGTGCTGGGTCTTTCACCTGTTCAAGGTTACAACGGTGCGCTCTTCACCACGTACAACGGCGGTTTCTCCGATTTCTCCCTGACCGTTGCTGGACAGACTGCGACAGTGGATCAGGGCGTAGGTTTGGTGGGAAATAATGTTGCAATCACCGGGACAGTCACGCCGATCGACGTGCTGTTGGGCTATGCGGACTCTGCTTATCCGACTGCTGGCTTTTCCGGTTTTCAAGTAGGCAACTGGATTCTCAGCTCGTTGGCTTTCGTTTTCTTCAACAATTCCAGCGCCTACGCTGATGCGAGCCTGCCGGACACCTTGACTGCCAACTCCACCGCACTTGAAATGTTCTACACCAACACGACTGGCCAAGTGCAAAAGGTGCGGTATTTCCTGAACGCGGTGACTGAGGTGCCAGTGGACGTGCCGGAGCCGCCGGTATTCTTATTGACGGCACTGGGCATGGCTGGATTGTGGCTGCGTCGCCGGATGGACCGCGCCTGATTGAAACCGTGAATTTGTTGTGTCCGTCGTTGGCAGTCATCGGAAAATGACTGTCAACGAAATACCAATAAACAATACTCGGAGA
>DATLII010000082.1:0-3458 GCA_035539495.1 Dongiaceae bacterium | reverse complement strand
GCTGGTGGTGTTGTCTGTCGTGATTGCCATGTTCACGTCGGGCATGGCGCTGCACATGGCTACTCAAGCTCAGCAGGCGCAGTCATTCCGGCGTCGCGCGCCTATTCTGCTGGCGGGCAGCTTTGCGCTGGGCGGTGGCGTCTGGGCGATGCATTTCATTGGCATGCTGGCCTTTGATTTGTGCACGCCAGTGACGTATCAGCCGGGGCTTACCCTGTTGTCGATGGTGCCCAGTGTGTTGGCATCCTGGGTGGCACTGGACCTGAGCAGCCGGCCGCACATCACTGCCCGCGAGCTGGTGTCGGGTGGCGTGCTGATGGGCGCCGGTATCGGCACCATGCACTATCTGGGCATGGCGGCCATGGTGATGGCGCCGGCCCTGCGTTACGACCCCTGGATTTTCGCTTTATCGATTCTGGTCGCGGTGGTGCTGGCGATGCTGGCGCTGTGGATCCGATTCGGCATTCGTCGTTTGGGGAGTGGGTTGTCACCGCTGGCGCTGAATATTGTCAGCGGCGCGGTGATGGGAATTGCCATTGCCGGCATGCATTACACCGGCATGGCGGCCGCGCGCTTTGTGCCGCCGCCGGGCTTGCAACTGGACGACGGCGCGGCGCAATCCCTGATCCTGGCCATTGGCGTGGCGGTGACCACGGTGATGATCACCAGCCTGGTAGTGGCAGTGGATCTGTTGCTGAAATACCGCGAGCTGAGTCAGACCGCGCAAGCCAATGCTGTTCGCCTGCGAGCAATTCTGGATACGGCGGTGGACGGCATCATCACCATCAACAAGAAAGGCCTGATCATGGCCGCCAACCAAGCGGCCGAGCGCATTTTTGGTTGGCAGAACGAAGAACTGCTGGGCCGCAACGTCAGCATGCTGATGCCGGATCCGTTCCGCAGCCACCACGATGGTTATCTGGAAAATTATCTGAAAACCGGCGTCGCTCACATCATCGGTGTGGGGCGAGACGTGGAAGCGATACATAAAGATGGCCACCATTTTCCCATGCGGTTGGCGATCGGGCATGTGCATCTGCCACGGGAGGACTGGTTCGTCGGTTTCGTCACCGACATCAGCCACCGCGTGCAGATGGAACAGGCGCTGAAAGACAACGAAGAAAAATTGCGTTCACTGCTCAGCAATATTCCCGGCGCCGCGTATCGCACGTTGCTGGATGAAAGCTGGCCCATGATTTTCATCAGCGACGCCATCGAATCCATCACCGGTTATCCGCCGCAGGATTTTCAACTGCCGACGCCGACCCGTAGCTTCGCCGATCTGGTGGTGCCGGAAGATCAGGCGCTGGTGTCATACCTGGAGCAGTACCTGCACCCTTATCATCTGGAATACCGCATCCGTCATCGCGATGGCCGCGTGCGCTGGCTGCTCGATACCGGCAGTTGCGTGTTCGATGAAAACGGCAAGCCGCTGTGGCTGGATGGCTTTTTAATGGACATCACCCGGCGCAAGGAAATGGAGCAGGAGCTGTTCCAGGCCAAAGAGCGCGCCGAGCAGGCCGCCGCCGCGCGCAGCGCCTTCCTGGCCAACATGAGCCACGAAATCCGCACGCCGATGAACGCGATCATCGGCTTCAGCGATGTGTTGATGGGCACGCGCATGGATCCCGAGCAACATCGGCATCTATCCATCATCAGCAGTGCGGCGCGTTCGTTGCTGCATTTGCTCAACGATATTCTGGACAGCGCCAAGCTGGAAAAAGGCAAACTGGAACTGGACGAGCGGGATTTTGCGCTGCCGGAATTATTGGACTCAGTTCTGTCGACGCTGGGTATGCAGGCCCGTCGCAAAGGACTGGCGTTGAATCTGCATCTGCATCCGCAAGTGGACAAGCATTACAAGGGTGCGCCGGATCGCATTCGCCAAGTGCTCACCAACATCATCGGCAATGCCATCAAATTCACCGAACAGGGCCAGGTGGATCTGGAAGTGCGGCCGGAGCGGCCCGGCTTTCTGCTGTTCCGCGTCAGCGACACGGGCATTGGCATTGCGCCCGATCGGCTGGGCTCCATTTTCGAACCCTTTACGCAAGCCGACGCTTCCATGAGCCGGCGTTTCGGCGGTACCGGTTTGGGCACCACCATCAGCAAACAACTGGTGGAATTGATGGGCGGCTGGATTCGCGTGCACAGCAATCTGGGGCAGGGCAGCCGGTTTGAATTCTGTCTGCCTTTGGCGCCGGGCGTCAAAGTAGAGTCAAGTGGTAATGGCAACGGTGTGCGTTTGCCGGCGCTGCAGATTCTGGCGGTGGACGACATTCAGCAGAATTTGGATCTGCTGAAGCTGCTGATGGGCAAGGAAGGTCATCAGGTCAGCGTGGCCAACGACGGCTTGGAAGCCGTGGAAAAAACCATGCAGCAGCGTTTCGATCTGATCCTGATGGATATGCAGATGCCGCGGTTGGACGGCCTGGGTGCGTCACGGCGCATTCGTGAATGGCAGCGTCAGCAGGGGCAGGAGCCCACCGCCATTATCGCGCTGACGGCCAGTGTGCTGGAGGAAGACAAGCGTGCAGCCCGCGATGCGGGTATGGATGGTTTCTCCAGCAAGCCGGTGGACCTGGATGCGCTGAATCGGGAAATCGCCCGCGTGCTCGGTATTGTGGTGCCGTCCGCCGGAGTGATGACCAATAGCCGCAGCAGTGACGGTGTGCTGAATTGGGAGCAAGGTTTGCGGCGTTGGACGGATGCTGCGCTCTATGTGCGCGAACTCACCACCTTCGCAATTCATTACGGCCGCCTGGCCTTGGATCTGGATTCGCTTTTGCAGCAGCAGGATTACGGCACCTTGACGCAACGCGCGCACGGCGCGAAAGGCGTGGCCGCCAATTTATCGATCGATGGATTGGCAGAACCCTTGGCCCGGTTGGAACGCGCCGCCCGCAATCGCCAGATGGATGCTTGCGCCGAAGCGGTGGACTTGCTGGCACAGGCATTGCCACGCTTCGGCGCCGAACTGGCCACGTTGCTGCGGCAAATGCAGCCGCCAGAGGCGGAGGTAACGACGTGCGCCGATCCTCAGGCGTTTCAGGCCGCATTGGAAAAATTGCGGCAGGCCGCGCTCGCCAGCGAATGGGACGATCTGGCGCTGGCGGAATTGATTCGGCTGCGGCCACCCCATTTATCGGAACCGGTACAGCGCATCTCGGACGCGTTCAACAATTTCGACTTCGATCTGGCGTTAACCGCGTTGGATCAGTTGCAGGCCGAACTTCGTAACGGTGAAAAACCATGACAGAGTCCATGCTGCCCCGGCTGGAACATCGCCCCAAAGTGCTGGTGGCGGATGACGAGCCCACCAACCTGAAAGTGCTGAAACAGATTCTGCAGGATGATTACCGGTTGGTGTTCGCCAAAAGCGGCGACGACGCCATTGCGTTGGCGCAACGTGAGCAGCCGGGCCTGATTTTGTTGGATGTGATGATGCCGGGCATGAC
>DATLII010000081.1:0-3886 GCA_035539495.1 Dongiaceae bacterium | reverse complement strand
TTCTTCCAATTGCCCTTGCGTCAACTGGTCGCGGGACCAATCGTGAATTTTCAAATGCACCTTGTGCTGGTTGCGCGACACCAGGTACGCCACATCAGCGGTGGGAATGTCACAGGGCACCACGCGGCTGCGCAGCATCAGAGATTCGTCGACGATGGACTGGATCGACTGCGTCAATTTATCCAGGTCAGGCCGATGTTTCAGCTCCACATAGTTGCCGTACGCATTTTGCAGCGTGCCGGCGTTGGTGGTTTCGTCCAGGTAAATTGATAGCTGGTTGGCGTTGAGCTTGATCAGTTGGTGCTGATCCGGCGCGAAACCCATCTGCTGCAGAATATGGGCGTCATCGTGCAATTCGATGGCGTCGATGTTGCGTTCGGGATGTGCGGCCAGTTCGCCCAACAGATAGAAATACAGGTCCAGCATGTTGGCAATGGTGGATTCATTGAACAGGTCGGTGTTGTACTCCACCGCCACGTTGATTACGTCACCGGATTTGGCTACCACCGCCGCCAGATCATTACGCGCCGACACATGCACCGACGGAATCGGTTCGATCGCCAATGCCGCCTGACCCAGTGGTGCTGTCTGCTCGTTGACATTGATCAACTGGAACAACGATTGCGCCAACGGTGGATAACCGGGCTGACGCTCCACATCCATCACATCCAGCAGACGATCCACCGGCATGTCCTGGTGACTGAACGCCCCCAGCACCATTTCCCGCACACGACCGTAAAAATCTTTCACCGAGGGATTGTTGCGCAGGTCCACTCGCATCAACACCAGGTTGACGAAAAAGCCGATCAACTCCTGCGTTTCACCCCGACTGCGGCCAGCAATCGGCGCACCGATCACCACATCCTGGCTGCCGGCATAACGGCCCAGCAGCAACTGCCAGGCGCCGAGGAAAAACATATACGGTGTCAGATCCAACGCGGAACAGGCGCGACTAACCGCAGCGGCAATCGCGGGGTCGAGTTTCAGCTGGAACACGGAACCGTTGTTGCTGGGAAAATCCTGGCGCGGCCGATCAGTGGGAATATCCAGTACCGGTGGCGCACCAGTCAGCGTTTTCACCCAATACTGCTGGTGTTTCGCCATTTCGTCCGCCGCCATCTGCTGACGCTGCCACACGGAAAAATCGGCGTATTGAATTTGCAACGGCGGCAACGGCGATGCCATGCCGGCAGAGAACGCCATGTACAGCATGCCAATCTCTTTCACCAGCACATCCATCGACCAGGCGTCGGAGATAATGTGGTGCATGCCGGCGATCAACACATGGTGATCATCCGCCAGTCGCAACAGACGCGCGCGGAACAGCGGGCCCTCCGCCAGATCGTAGGGCGTGAGTGTTTCGGCGTGCACTTCCGCCAGCACCCGTTGTTGCAGCGGTTCGTCTTTCAGATCGCCCAGATCGATCAGGGGCAGGGTCCAGCGTTCAAACGGATCGATTACCTGGAACGGCTCGCCATCCTGATTGGCGAAACGGGTACGCAGAGTTTCGTGCCGCTGCACCAGTGTGGCGAATACTTTTTCCAGTACGGCCAATTTCAACGCGCCACGAATACGCAACGCGCTGGAGATGTTGTAGGTGACATCGCGGGGGTTGATCTGGTCCAGCAGCCACAGCCGTTGCTGGGCGAACGACACCGGAATCGGCTGGTTGCGGGGAATAACGGGAATGGGAGCTTCGTTGAGTTTGCGGGCCTGGCGCAGGAATTCGATGATCTCGGGTTTACGGGCCACCACCTGGTCACGCACCGCCGGCGTAAAGGCACCTTCCGGAGCGCTGAACCGCAGGTTGTCACCTTCCAGCCAGAGGCGGATGTCCAGTTTCGCCAGCGACGCCAAAAACTCTACTACATTCATAATGTTCCTGTTATTTTTCTTGTGGTGTATACCGAGTGTATACGCGAGTGAAACGGAACTATCCCAAGCCGATACAAACCGGCAATTTTCAGTCAAAAAGCAACGGTTTGAAAGAGGTTAGCCAGAGTCTTTTGGTGTGTTTTTGAAATAGTCGCCGATATTCACCACAGGGCCGCCGGAACCGGCTTCGCCCAGACAACTGGTGTTGCGGCCCTGGCGCTTGGCACGGTACAGCGCCGCGTCCGAGCGTTGCAGCAGATTACCGGCGGTATCGTCCCGGCCGGTGGTGAGGCTGATGCCAATACTGACGGTGATCTGTTTGTAGGGACTGTCCGGATGCGGCAGGCACAGGCTGCGGATCGCGCGCATGATGCGGGTGGCGATATGGTCAGCGCCCTTTTGATCGGTGTCGGCCAGAATCACGGAGAATTCCTCGCCACCGTAGCGATACAGGCTGTCGGTGGGCCGCCGCAGGCAATTGCGCATGATCAGCGCCACCCGGATCAAGGCTTCGTCACCGGCGCGATGGCCCTGGGCGTCGTTATATTTCTTGAAGTAATCGATGTCGATCATCAGCAAAGCCATCGACGTGCCATCGCGCGACGTGCGCTCAAATTCCGACACCAGCCGGTCATCAAATGCGCGCCGGTTGGGCACACCAGTTAGCCCATCGATCAGCGCCAGCTCGTAATTGTCGCGGGCGGCTTTTTCCAGTTTTTCCTTTTCGCGCCGCAATTGCTGCATGTGCGATACCAGCACGAACGACAACAGCGTCATGTTCAGAATCAGGCCCAGTTTCAGGCCATGTTCGCTGATCCAGGACGGTGTCAGCAGGCCCAGTTGCTGCAGAATGAACAAGGCCGCGCCGAGAAAACCAGCACACCAGGCCACCACGAACAAACCTGCACCCCGTTGCCGCGCCTGCAGGGCATTGAAGCCCGCGTACACCACCACCAAAATCACCACCAGCGGCCACAGCGCCGACACATGAATCAGCCAGCGGAATGGGAGCAGCGCGCCGGCCAGTGCGAGCAGTGCCCCGCTCCAACCCAGTGCCAGCAGTAATCGACTCAGCCCTGGCTGAAACCGGTCCGGCTGCAGCACATCGCGGGAGAACAGGCAGACAAACCACAAGGCCAATCCCACCGTAATCGGCTGGATATGTTCATTGATCCAGTAGCCATTGCCGGGCCACAGGTACATGAAACCAAAACCGCTCATGGCTGCCTGGTACAGCGTGACGGATGTAAGCAGCGCCATATAAAACAGGTAGGAGCGCTCCGCCGCCAGCACATACACCACGGCATTACAGAAAATCATGATCAGCAAGGCGCCGAAAAACAGGCCGTAACCGAATTGCCGTAAACGTTCGTCCTTGTGCAATTGGGCTTCGGACACCAGCGCCAGTGGAAAAAGCATGGCGCCATGTGTTTCCAGCCGCAGCAGCAAGTGCGTGGTCTGGCGCGGAATCTGGAAATAGAAATCGGGACTTTCCACTTCGCGGGTTGCCCAGGTGCGCTGATCGCCGGTAGCAGGGCGATGCAGCCATTCGCTGTGAGGAAACTTCAGCCACAAGTCCAGTTTGTCCATCAGCGGATAAGCGAATTCCAGAAACCATTTGACGTGGGAATCGAGTGGATCGAGCGGCACCAGCACCCAGAACACAGGTTGGCCATAGCCCCAGTTATCGTCGCCCTGCAGCGTGGCCTGGAAGGGATATTGGTGTAGCAGGTCTTCGGGGCTGGCGGTTTCCGTCAGGTTCTCGCTGCCGGATTCATCCAGGTAAATCCAGGCTCGCTGATTGAGGGGATGGCGGTTGGGAGATGGATCTTTAAGATGCGCGGAGGGATTTTGACCCGTCGCTGAGGGCTCTCTTTTCAAAGCTGAGGGCTCTATGTGCGAAGCTGAAGGCTCCTGCGGAGACGCAACATGCTCCGCCCGTGCGCCGAAGGTGCACAGTAGAAAAAGGAAGAGCAGGCTGCAGCGAGACAAAAATGCCGGCATCCAGGGG
>DATLII010000080.1:0-2796 GCA_035539495.1 Dongiaceae bacterium | reverse complement strand
CACGCCTGGAGCACAAACTGGGTATCAAGGCGTCCGACACCGCAGTGATCCATTTCACCGACTGCCGCGTGCACAAGGACAATCTGCTGGGCAACCCTGAAATCGATGTGAAGAAAGGTTTCGGCGGCGTAATGCAGACCTTCGACAACACACGCCCACTGGTGGCGGCGATGGCGGTGGGAGTCACCAAAGCCGCGCTGGATCGCACCCGCGAGTTGCTGCAACAACACGTCAATTGCAATTACAGCAAAACCATTCACAACGTATCGGCGATCGAAGCGGAACTGTACCGGATGGAAGCGGACTGGGAAGCGGCGCGCCTGCTGACACTGAAAGCAGCCTGGATGGCGGATAACGGCCGCCCCAATTCCATGGAAGCATCAGTGGCGAAAGCCAAAGCCGGTCGCACCTGCAACACCGTGACATTGCGTTGCGTGGAGCTGTGTTCCAGCCTGGGTTATGACGAAACTGAACTGCTGGAAAAGTGGAGCCGGGATTCCAAGATTCTGGACATCTTCGAAGGTACACAGCAGATCCAGCAACTGATCGTGGCGCGGCGCTTGTTGAACAAGTCGTCGTCCGAATTGAAATAACGCTTCACAGCAAAAAGCTCCATTGAAACAGGTCAGTTGACCTCAATCCCGCCATGATCTGCGTCTTGGCGGGTTTGTTACGGCAGGTGTCCCACCTGCCTTTTTTTCGCCCGCTGATTCTGCCTGGGGAGAGTGACCTGAATACACAAACCACCCAACGCGGCACTGGTGTTGACGCTGATCACGCCCCCTAATAATTCTACGACCCGCTGCACGATCGCCAAACCCAAACCCGACCCCGCCGCGCCATCATTCTGCAAACGATAGAAACGTTCGAATATTTTTTGTTGCTGTTCTGGCGCCACGCCAGTACCGCTGTCCTCTACTTGCAGCAGCACTGCGTCTTCTTCCGCCTGCGCCGTCACCAGAATGCGACCTCCCACCGGAGCGTATTTCACGGCGTTATCCACCAGATTGCGGATCACAAGAGGGAAGAGTTGCGGAATGGTCCGCAAAGGTAAGGTGGTGACGGCGGCAGACAATTCAATGTTCTGCCGTTTCTGCAACGCCAGTGGGTACAACGCGGCGATTTCTTCCCGCAGCAACGGCAGTATATCCAACTCCTGCAACGCATAACCGTGATCATCATGTTCCAGCCGGTTCAGAGTAAGTAGCTGGTTGATCAATCGCCCGGCCCTATCCACCCCGACATCCAGTTCCTGCAACAATTGAATTCGCTCAGTTTCACTGCTCGCCTTCAATGCATTTTGTACATTGACTTTCAATACCGCCACCGGCGTGCGCATTTCGTGGGAAGCGGTGGCGGTGAAGCGGCGCTCGCTATCAAGGGACCGCCGCAGACGCACCAGCAAGCCGTTGATGGATTCCACGATGGGACGAATTTCCCGCGGCGAATCTGGCAGCACAATTGGATCCAGATTATCCTTGCCGCGTTGTTGGATATAACGATCCAGCGCTACCAACGGTTGCAATCCCCTCTGCAGCGTCCATGCCAGCAACAGCAGCAACACAGGCAACGCAATCAACAACGGAACCAGATTGCCGAACGCAATTTTTTCCACCATTTCCTGCCGTACATCGCTGCGCTCGCCCACCACATAGGTGAGATCACCATCCAGTAACGTGAACAGATACCAATCGTGTTCACCCAAACGAATGCGCCGATAACCTGCCTCGCGCGGTAGCCCCATTTCGATGGGAAAGTTATCCGATGCGAGCACCACCCGTGCGTCCCGCTGGATCTTGAACATGATTTTACGTTCGTAGCTATGACCCAGCCGGGTTCGTTCATCTTCCTCGGAAAGCTCCTCGCCGGCACGAACGGCCCAATCATGCGTACTCACCTGCGGCACCGGCGTCGACTCTGAATGGGCACCTTCGCTGTTGGCCAGGTTAACGGTGGAACGCAAAATCCTCGCGGTCTGCGCCAATTCAGTGTCAAACAATTCATCTACTTCAAAACGAGCTCGATCAAAGCTGAGCCAGGCCGAGCCCAGCAACGCGAACAATACCAACAGCGATACTGACAGCAGCAGAAATGCCCGAATCGATTTCATCCGGCTTTTTCCACCAGATAGCCAACGCCGCGCACCGTACGTATCAGATCATTATAAAATTTCTTGCGCAGGTGGTGGATGTGCACCTCCACTGCATTACTGGCAACATCCTGGTCCCAATCGTAAATGGCGCGTTCCAGTTGCTCGCGTGTCAAGACGCGTCCGGTATTCACCAGCAGTTCCTGCAACAACAGAAATTCTCGGCGCGAAATTTCCACCGGTTCACCACGGTATTCGGCTCGCAAGGACTCGGGGTAAAGGGTAATGTCACGGTATTGCAGCGTTGACAACGCCCGGCCACTTCGACGCCGCAGCAATGCCCGCACCCGTGCCATCAACTCGTTCTGATCGAACGGCTTCACCATGTAATCATCAGCGCCGGCGTCAAGTCCGCCCACGCGATCTTCGATGCTGTCACGCGCAGTGAGGATAATCACCGGCGTAGTCAGACCGCGCTTGCGCACTGCAGACAATACCGCCTTGCCATCGATGTCCGGCAAACCCAGATCCAGGATCAACAGATCATAGTCCTCGGTTTCAAGGCAGTGCAGACCCGATTCGCCAGTGGACATCCAGTCCACCGCGTAGCCATCCATCTTCAGGCCAGTTAACACTGCCCGACCCAACATGGCATCGTCTTCAATCAGCAATAAATGCATGTGCTTGCGCCTTCCATCGAGCTAAAC
>DATLII010000079.1:0-4080 GCA_035539495.1 Dongiaceae bacterium | reverse complement strand
GCGGTACGCCAACATCTGCGGGAATACGAGCCGCGCTGAAACCTGTTTGCTTTAACTTATTGTTCTGTAATACATTCTGTCACCTTCATGACAAAGACATGACGCTGACCAGGAAGTCGCAAAACGGGATTTTTCCCCCTTGAAACTTTCGCTCGCTGGTCCCATAAATACGGTTCGCGTTCGCTGTGGAAAGTCCCCCTGGCGGGGAACTCCTGGTGCCCTTAGCACTCCAATGTCCTGAGTGCTAAACTCCACCAGACCAGAAATGGATGTTTACCCAATATGAGCAAAGCCCTGCAACCTGCCTTCGTGACGGCCCCGGGTGTCAACCTGGAGTCCTACCTGTCGGCGGTACATACGGTACCGTTGTTGTCGGTGGAAGAAGAAAAGTCACTGGCAGAGCGCTTTTACTTTGACGGCGACGTAGACGCTGCCCGTCAATTGGTGCTTTCTCATCTGCGTTTCGTTGTGCATATCGCCAAATCCTACAGCGGCTACGGCCTGCCCCAGGCCGACCTGATTCAGGAAGGCAACGTCGGATTGATGAAAGCCGTCAAACGTTTTGATCCCAATGTCGGCGTGCGCCTGGTGTCGTTCGCTGTGCACTGGATCAAAGCCGAAATCCACGAATACGTACTGCGCAACTGGCGCATCGTGAAAATCGCCACCACCAAGGCGCAGCGCAAACTGTTCTTCAACCTGCGCAGCCAGAAAAAACGCCTCGGCTGGATGACCAACGACGAAATCGAGGCCATCGCTCACGACCTGGGTGTAGACGCTGCTGACGTGCGGGAAATGGAAGGCCGTCTGGGTGCATTCGATACCTCGTTCGATGCTCCGGTGGATGCCGATGACGAAACCGCATCCCAAGCCCCGGTGTATTACATCGAGGATGAAAATGCCGACCCGGCGCTGCAACTGGAACAGGACGATTGGGATAACGCGCATCACGCTCGTCTGCACCTGGCGCTGGAAAAACTCGACGACCGCAGCCGCGATATTCTGGAGCAGCGCTGGTTCGCCGATGACAAATCCACTCTGCATGATCTGGCTGCAAAATACGACGTGTCCGCCGAGCGGATTCGCCAGCTGGAAAAAAATGCAATGAAAAAACTGAAGGACGCGATTCTGCAGGCATAGCCAAACGCTGCATTAATCGTGTGATCACAACGGGATCAGTCGGCAACGACTGGTCCCGTTTTTGTTTTGCTTACCGCGGTCGGTAGTGGCTGATATGAATGGTGGACGGTGTACTGGTTACGCCGCTGGGATTCAGCATCCACCAGGCGGGCATATAGGGATGGTTGTCACCTACCTTGAATACGCCTTTGCCATTGGCCGCAGCCACTGATCGCACCAGCTGATCCTTTTCTGTGCCGAAGGAATCCTTCTTGCCGGTCATCGCATCGAATTCCACTAATCGGCTGCTGGCGCCGTGCAGTGTGGCAGCGGCCAGATTACCGTAGTAGTACGTCACGCCATGGGCTTCCAGTTCATTCAGTGCTATCACCGGATTGCCTTGTGCCGTGATGGTGATATCCCGGGCAGAGGTCCAGGTGGCTACCACATTTTCGATTTCGTCGTTGACGCTGTCGTACTGGATGATGGGGGTAGAGTAAAAGTGCTGGTGCCAGCGCAGGTTGCCGTCGCTGTTAAGGGCATAGATCTGTGCATCCACGGTGTTGGTGGTGCAATCCAAGCACAGCCGTGGCGAGACATGGGCGACGTTGCTATTCACTGTCAGATAGATGTTCTGGCCATCCGCCTTCAGCTTTGCATCCTGATAGAGCATGTGGGCGGAAAAAGGAACGAAGAAGTCCCGTTCGCCCTGCTGCCATGCCTCGTAGTCTTCGTGCCCCTCTCCAGCCAGCTTCTCGGGTAGCTCTTTATGCCAGACCTGCATGCCCGCGTTGTCGTACTGGATCAACGACAGGCTACTCAGTACCGCCGTGCAGAAAGCGACGCTGTAAGATTGCGCCGCCAGCAGATCTTCGCCGACGAAGGCCAGGGCCAGATTGATGTCGATTCCGCCACCATCGCCCGAACAGGCGACACCCATGTCGGGCTCCGGCCCTGTGTTAGTTGTCGTGCTATTGGCAGGCAGCCGATAGAGCAGATTGCCTGCATCATCGTATACGCGCACACGGTTGTAATCGTGGCCAATGGCGATGCGCGTCGGGGCAATGGCTGCCGTGGCTTGCTGCACCAGTGTATTTTCGCGAAAGCCGAACAGAAAACTGCGATCGCGGGCGTCCGCTTCCTCATGATTCCATAGGATATGGCCATCTGCCGCGGACAGGGCCAGCGCTTCGGCGGAACTGCTGAACAGGTCGGTGACATGGCCGACACCCAACAGCAACTGACCAGCGTTGCCGATTCCCAATGCCAAAGGTGAGTCCTGTGACGGCCGTTCGATCACTCGCTGCCACTGCAACGTGCCGCCAGCATCCAATTTGAATACCGCCAGATCATAGTCGGCGGCATCGCTGGCGTAATTCGCGCCGGGCACGATGCCCGCGGCAAAAATATTGCCCTGGGTATCAAGCACAATTTGACTGATCTCGCCGCCGCCGGTGTATTCCCCCATGAAGTCATTCGATACTGGTTGAGCAGTGCTGCGCCGTCGACCATTGTCGAAATTAAACTCCCACAGTAGCGCACCGCTGGGGCCGTATTTCAACAATGTGGGCTGGAAATGCACGATGGGGTTGCCTGCGTTGTCCTGCGTGATGGCTACGGTGCTGGAGCCGCCCACCAACAGATTGCCGGCGCTGTCGACTGTGCTGGTAACGCTGTAGTTGCGGGCCTGATTCACCGTGCTGCTGTAATCCGCTTTCCAGATCGATTGATAGCAGGCAGCAACCAGTGTTGCGAGCGACACGACAGTGCCGCTCAGGGCTAACGTGCGCCCTGATAGACGTCCTTTTCTCATGACACGATTCCTTGTGATGTTTTTCTTCTTCCATGAAGGTGATGAAGCTGACACAGCCCAGACTGTGACTGATCAGCCAGCACCAGCGTACAGTAGAGATAGGCTGCAAACCTGTGGGAGATATCTGCGCTGTCACGTAGGAAAAGCGAATTTGATAGAGTTAGAAGCCGAGAGGTTGTATCAGATATAACCAGATTGGCGCCTGATAACATTGCCTGAACTGTCTAGTAGCTTTACTCTCCAATCTGGAACCCGTGAGTTCCAAAACAAGAGCAAGCTTGCGCGGAGCATTCCATGCCGACCCCTTTGCACGTGCTTCAGGCCCAGGTTCTGGAGCAGAAAACCCGTATTCCTTCCCTGTATGGGAATGTCGATTTCAGTATCGTTCCCGAACGTTTTGCGCCGTCCCTGCAGGACAAAAGCCTGTTGCCGCCGCGATACGCGCGCAAGTTTCGGGGCCGGATTCTGGCGGACAAGGAGAATGTGCAGCGGGCACTGGCGTACACCATGCTGGGTGATACGGTGGCCGATGCCTATGCTGCGCTGATGCCGCAGTACGGTTTCAAACGACTGATCGACATGCTGTCCGAGGCCTGTGCCCGTGGCTTGAATGCGGTGCAGAATCCACCGCAGGAACTGGTGGATTTCATCCAGTCGATGGAGCGCATTCCGGATTGGCTCGACATGGATCTGGTGAATGAGGGCGCCCGCGTCAGCCGCAACCAGATGGCGACGCTGGTGCCGTTTGCGATTCGTGGCACCTTTGTTGCCACCTTCATGAACAAATATTCCGGTCTGCCGATGGCGTTGTCCGGCACGCTTTCCAGCGAATCGTCTGTGCAGCGAGTGAAGGAAACGGCGAGCTTTTTCACCACGGCCACATTGCCCGGTGCCCTGGGCCGCTATGGCGCGGGATTCAAGGCGGCGGCGCTGGTGCGCCTGATGCACTCGATGGTGCGCTTCAACATTCTCAAGCGTTCGAAGAAGTGGGATGTGGCGGTCTATGGTATTCCGATTCCGCAGGTGGATCAGATGCCAGCCGGCACCATTCCTGCGTTTACGATGGCGTTCAATGTGGTGGAGCGGGGACGCAAGCAATTCAATAAGCGCGAGCGTGCGGTGGTGGAACTGTGCCGCTACCAGAGTTA
>DATLII010000078.1:0-14891 GCA_035539495.1 Dongiaceae bacterium | reverse complement strand
GCCCTGGCACCGTTTGACGCAGAAACCCCATCACCACCTTCTCATACTCCACAGCCCGCTCAATATTAGGCAAATGCACAGCTTCCAATATCACCAACTGTGCCCCCGGAATCGTCGCCGCCAACAACTCACTATGACCCGGCAACGTAACCGTATCATTGCTCCCACCAATCACCAGCGTAGGGCGTTCGATCAACGCGCTGGTAACTCGAAAATCCATATCGCGCACTGCCGCAAAGTTGCCCGCCAAACCCACCGGCGACGTATTCACAATCATCGTGCGAAACCGCTCAATCAAATCCAAATCGCTCTCAAACATCCGCGGCGGAAACCAATTCCCCAAAAACATACGTCCCATCGCATCCATGTCCGGTTGCTCAAGCAGAGACGTAATCAGCGCATCCCACTGCGGCGCAGGTCCCAAATACGAAGACGTGTTGCTCAGTATCAGCCGATCGATGCGATCCGCCGCGTGAATACCCAGCCACTGCCCAATCATCCCGCCCAGCGACAACCCCAGAAAATGCACCCGCTCAATACGCAAGGCATCGAGCAACTCAATCACATCGCGGCCAAGCCGATCAATCGAATACGCACCGCTGGGCGCTGTCGATGTGCCATGCCCGCGCGTGTCGTAACGCAATACCCGAAAATGCTTTGTCAGTGTCGTTATCTGCGTATCCCACATTTCCAGCGTTGTCGCGATGGAGTTGGATAAAACCAGAACCGGCTTGGTGGCCTGTCCATCAAACCGATAGGCAATGCGATAGCCATCGCCGGCGGTAATAAAAGAACGTTCATTCATGGCGGTTTCCTCTGCGTGGATCATCTCAGCAGAGAATGTTTGAATGGCCGTCCTGTTTATATTACAAAGTTCCGACATGCTTTGTAGGAAAAGCCGACATGCTCAATTTCACGCTTCACGATATGCAATGCTTTGATGCGGTCGTTCGTCATGGCGGTTTCCAGGCGGCGGCTACCGTGTTACACCGCTCTCATCCATCCGTGTTCGCCGCGGTTGCAAAACTGGAGCAGCAGCTCGGCATCTCGCTGCTGGATCGCAGCGGTTATCGGGTTCAGCTTACTGCCGAAGGTCGGTCTTTCCATCAGCGCATGCAGCCGTTATTGCGGGAAGCAGACAATCTACGCAGCCATGCCGCGCAATTGGCGATGGGTGAGGAAAGCGATCTGACCGTCGTGGTCGGCGATATCTGTCCACGCCCCCAAATGCTGTCGTTGCTCAGTCGGTTTTTTGCGGACTGCCCGGGTACGCGGTTGCATCTGTATTGCGAGTCGGTCACCGGCCCGGTTGAGCGGCTATTCGACGATAAAGCGGACCTTATCCTGCATACCGTCGACAAAAACGATCATCGTCTGGAATGGATCGATCTGATCAAAGTCCCGTTTGTTCCGGTTGTTGCCAAAGGCTTTTTGTCGTTTCCCATTTCGCGCACCATCCGGCCGGAGCAATTGCGCGACCACACGCAATGCGTCATGCGTGACAGCGCTCGCCATCCGCCGGCCTCGTCGCACTTCGTGATCGAGGGCGCGCATCAATGCACGGTCGCGGATCAGCTCATCAAGAAAGAGATCATTCTGCAGGGGCTCGCCTGGGGGCACATGCCGCGCTTTCTGGTAGAGCGCGAATTGCGTAAAGGCCAGCTGCTGTCGATTGCAGGCAAATACTTGCCTGGCAGCGTCGAAACCTTGGTGGCGGCGCGGCGGCTTGACCGCCCCCACGGCCCCATCGCCAACCGGCTGTGGCACTTTATTCAGGAGCAGATACCCCCGTTACGGAGCGCGATGAAAAAGATGGCCTGAGTAGGCTGGCGATGACCGCCGCCAAGTTGAATAACCCGCCATTTCGCCTGCGGAACAATGGTCGCCCCCGTCCAGACAAGAACTACGCTTTTAGTAACGGTTACCGCGTGGACAGCCTCCGGCACCTCGGGTAGAGTGACGCCCGCCGTGGAACCGTGAACCCGAGTGTTGATGCCATGACTCCACTTGAAAAATACCAGCAGGACCTGAAACGTCCCGACTTCAGCCACGATGCCGCCCAGGAACAGGCGGTGTTGCATCTCGACCGCCTCTACCACGAGCTGGTGGATCGCTACGAGAATCGCCCCCGTTCCTTTCTGTCCCGGCTGTCTGCCTCCAAGGCGCTGCTGAACCCCTGCCTGGGTCTGTATTTCTGGGGCGGTGTCGGCCGCGGCAAAACCTATCTGGTGGACACCTTCTACGATTGCCTGCCGTTCCGCCGCAAGATGCGCATCCACTTTCACCGCTTCATGCAGCGGGTGCATCAGGAACTCAAGCAATTACAAGGGGAAAAGAATCCCCTCGACACCGTGGCCCGCACGTTGGCGGACGAAGCTGTGGTGCTCTGCTTCGACGAGTTCTTCGTTACCGACATCACCGACGCCATGATCTTGGGCGGCCTGATGGAAAAGCTGTTCGGCCATGGCGTCACCCTGGTGGCGACATCCAACATCGTGCCCGATCTGCTCTACAAGGACGGCCTGCAACGAGCCCGTTTTCTGCCGGCCATCGCCCTCATCAATAAGTACACCCAGGTTGTGAACGTGGACAGCGGCATCGACTACCGTCTGCGTGCGCTGGAACAGGCCGAGATTTACCACAGCCCGCTGGATGCCGAAGCAGAAACATCGCTGGAACAAAGCTTTGTGTCGCTGGCGCCGGAAGTGGGAGAGCATCCCGGCATAGAAGGCTGCGAGATCGACATCAACGGCAGGCCGATTTCCGTGCGGAAGGTGGCGGACGATGTTCTCTGGTGTGATTTCAAAGCCTTGTGCGATGGCCCGCGCAGCCAGAACGACTACATCGAACTGGCGCGGATCTATCACGCGGTGCTGATCAGCGGTGTGCCGCAGATGGGTGCGGCGCAGGACGACCTGGCGCGTCGCTTCGTCAACATGGTGGATGAATTCTACGATCGCAACGTCAAGTTGATTATGTCGGGCGCCGTGCCCATCGACGACTTGTACGGTGGCGGGAGGCTGGAGTTCGAATTCCAACGCACCCGCAGCCGTTTGCTGGAGATGCAGAGCCACGAATATCTGGCTCGTCCCCATCGGCCCTAAGCCGCTTCAGCATTTTTACGGCGAAGGGGAGGGGTGCAGCACATGCACCTCTTCCAGTGCTTTCAATACTTCCTTGCTCAAATTCACTTCGCTGCTGCGCAGATTGGTTTCCAGATGCGTCATCGATGTGGCGCCGATGATGGTGGAGGTTGTGAACGGTTGCAGCCGCACAAATGCCAACGCCATCTGACAGGGATCCAGGCCGTGTTCCTTTGCGATGCGGATGTAATGTTCAGTGGCGGCAAACGCCTGCGGACTGGTGTAGCGTGAAAACTGTTTGAACAATGTCAGTCGCGCGGTCTCCGGCCATTGTCCATTCAAATACTTACCCGACAACATGCCGAATCCCAATGGGGAATAGGCCAGCAGTCCCACTTGTTCCCGCATCGACACTTCCGCCAAACCCACTTCGTACGAACGGTTCAACAGGCTATAGGGATTTTGCACCGACGCAATCCGCGGCAAACCTCTGCTCTCTGCCAGTTGCACGAATTTCATCACGCCCCACGGCGTTTCATTCGACACGCCGATGTGACGGATCTTGCCGGCCTTCACGAATTCATCCAGCACCGACAATGTTTCCTCGATCGGTGTAATTAGTTCGTCGTCTTTGTGCTTGTAACCTAAGCGGCCGAAAAAATTGGTGTTGCGATCCGGCCAGTGCAATTGATAGAGGTCAATGTGATCTGTCTGCAAACGCTTCAGGCTACCGTGTAATGCTTCTTCTATATGTTTGCGATTGAAGCGGGTTTCGGCATTGCGAATGTGCGGCAACCAAGGGCCCGGGCCGCAAATTTTGGTGGCGAGAATGAATTTGTCCCGTGTGCCCCGCGCTTTAAACCAATTACCGATGATAGTTTCGGTGGAACCGTAAGTAGGGCCTTGAGTGGGAACGGAATACATCTCGGCGGTGTCCATGAAGTTCACGCCGTAGTCCAGCGCGGCGTCCAGTTGGGCAAACGCTTCGTCCTGAGTATTTTGCTGTCCCCAGGTCATGGTGCCCAGGCAGATTTCGGTCACCTGCAGGCCGGTGCGGCCCAACGGATTTTTGCGCATGACATTGATTCCTTCTGAAAAAAATGATCGCGAGGGTTGGATGGTAGCCGTTCATGCGAATGCACAAAAGAGCATGGCTTGCTCAATCCGTCAGCGTGACCGACCCGTGACTAACATTGACGCTTGCAGTCGGTAAGACAATTGGTGCAGCATGCAGAATTGCAGTTCCTTTCAATGCGCCGTGTTGTGCAGTCAGCGCCAGCTCAACCAAGGACCGGAGACCACTATGCGTGGGTCGGCTGAAACACAACCATCGGAGACGGTGCTCGATGCGCTCGATCTCCAATTACTCAATCGTCTGCAAGACGGTTTCCCCATTTGTGATCGGCCCTATCGGGCGGTCGCGCGGGAGTTCACTATAGAAGAGGATGAGTTGATCGCCCGCGTCCAACGTTTACTTGATGCCAATATCCTGACCCGCTTCGGGCCGATGTTTCATGCTGAGCGTATGGGTGGTGGTCTCACGCTCGCAGCAATGGCTGTGCCTGAGGATGATTTCGAACGCGTTGCATTGTTAGTCAACAGCCTGCCTGAAGTGGCGCATAACTACGCCCGTGACCATGCTTTTAATATGTGGTTTGTGATCGCCACCGAAGATCGAGATGAAGTGGCGGCAATCGTTAAAAAAATTCAGGCCCTTACCGGTTATCCGGTTTATAACTTGCCAAAAATCGAGGAATTCTATGTCGGCCTACGATTTGCTGTGTGACAACGTAATGCCGCTGGCGGAGTGCGACCGCCGGTTGGTGGAACTGACTCAGGCGGGCCTGCCCTTGGTTGCGCAGCCTTATCATGAGCTGGCACGCAAGATGGGTATCTCCGCCGATGAGGTCATGCTGCGTCTGCAGCGGATGCAGGAAAAAGGCGTGATCCGCCGAATCGCCGCCTTGCCTAACCTCTACAAGCTGGGTTATCGCGCCAGCGGCATGACCGTCTGGAATGTGCCGGACGAAAAGGTCAGTAAACTGGGTGAGCAGATAGGTGGTCTGGATTTCGTCAGCCATTGTTATCACCGTCCCCGCCATCTGCCCTTGTGGCCTTACAACCTGTTTGCCATGGTCCACGGCGCCAGTCATGACGAGGTGGATGAGCATATAGCCGCTATCGATCATCTGCTGGGGGAAGACAACCTGGGCAGTGATGTCCTTTATTCCACCCGAATACTGAAAAAGACCGGCCTGCGCAATCGGGCGCGGGAGTAGGCAGTGGCGTTGCGGGTTTCAGAACTATAAGTGAAATCAAAAGGATGGCCGAAAAGCGGCGTTGCTATAGAGGTATTCGCCCCGGCCGATCGCCCTTCTGGGCAGATGCTGCCGGCCGGGACTCACCAAAACCCGGTAAAAACCGCTGGCCAAGGGTTTTGATTCTGCTAGAATTCTGCAACCCCGTTACAGTCGTATCAATAATGGCCATTAATTGGCGCAACAGTCCGTCAAATCAGTGCGATATCCCCTTTTGCCCCTGAAATAGCTTGTCAAGCCGGGGCGGCTTGGGTAGTATGCGCGCTCTTTAAAATTGATGGGCAGACCTCGGTTTAGAGTGTTCTAGGGCAGATTTCAATGAAAACAACCATTAGTGCAAAGGCGGAATCAGTAGAGCGTGACTGGTTTGTTGTCGATGCGACCGGCAAAACTTTGGGCCGTCTGGCAACCGAAATCGCCAGACACCTGCGTGGCAAGCACAAGCCGATCTATACCCCTCACGTCGACACTGGTGACTACATTGTGGTCGTGAATGCCGAAAAAGTGCATGTCACCGGCAAGAAGCAGTCCGATAAAATCTATTACCACCACACTGGTTTTCCCGGTGGTATCCGTGAAATCAGCTTCGAGAAGCTGATAATCAAGAAGCCTGAGCAGGCTATCGAGACTGCCGTCAAGGGTATGATGCCGCGTAACCCTCTGGGCCGCGCCATGCTGCGCAAGCTGAAAGTCTACGCTGGTCCTGAGCATCCCCATGCAGCTCAGCAACCTAAAGAATTGGCTCTGTAATCATAACGGAAGGCAGAATCGTGGAAACTAATTACGGTACAGGCCGTCGCAAAACTGCAACCGCCCGTGTATTCCTGGCGCCTGGCACAGGCAACATCTCCATCAACGGCCGCACGCTGGACACTTACTTCGGTCGTGAGACTGCTCGCATGGTCGTGCGTCAGCCGCTGGAACTGGTTCAGGCTTTGGACAAGTTTGACATCTACGTAACCGTTGCTGGCGGCGGTGGTAGTGGTCAGGCTGGTGCCATTCGTCACGGCATCACTCGCGCCCTGATGGATTACGATGAAACTCTGCGTCCTGCTCTGCGCAAAGCCGGTTTCGTTACTCGCGACTCTCGCGAAGTTGAGCGGAAAAAAGTGGGTCTGCGCAAGGCGCGCAAGCGTCCGCAATACTCCAAGCGCTGATCTGTTTCGCGACGGAAAAAGCAGCTTCTTCAAGAGCGCCCAGATGCATTACATCTGGGCGTTTTTGTTTCTGTCGCTGGTCAGTGTGCACTAAAGCTTTCCTTGTAACTCCCTTGTAATTTCATTACTATTTGCGGCGTTTCAAGGTCTGGGTGTGGGATAGTCGTGCCCGCAAAAAGGTGCGCTGTCCCTGGTTCTGATGGGGAGAGAGACTGAATGAGTTCTGACGGCGTAAATGAGGGTCGGCGACGGTTCCTGATAGGAGCCACCTCTGCTGTGGGCGCTATTGGCGCCGTAGGGGCCGCAGTGCCCTTTGTGAAATCCTGGCAGCCGAGTGCAAAAGCAAAAACAGCCGGGGCACCGGTGGTGGCAGACATCAGCAAACTGGAAGTAGGTCAGCGCATGACCGTGGAATGGCGGGGTCAGCCAGTCTGGATTTTGCGCCGTTCTCCGGAAGCGTTGGCAAGCCTTACAAAAATAGAAGACAACCTCCGCGATCCGTCATCTGCTGAAAGCAAGCAGCCTGAATACGCCAAGAATCAGGCGCGTTCCCGGCAGGACCATGGTGAAATTCTGGTATTGAAGGGCTTGTGTACTCATTTGGGATGTTCTCCCTTGTACCGTCCTGAAGTTGCCCCCGCAGATTTGGGTGCCGATTGGATTGGTGGTTTTTTCTGCCCTTGCCATGGTTCCAAGTTCGATCTCTCCGGCCGGGTGTTCAAATCCGTTCCGGCGCCCCTTAATCTTGAGGTGCCACCGTACTATTACATGAGCGAAACGCTGATCAAGATCGGCGAAGACGGGGGAACTGTCTGATGAGCCTGTTTCAGAGTCTGATGGGGTGGGTGGACGATCGTTTCCCCGCCACCAAAATGTTCGAAGAGCATATGAGCAAATATTATGCTCCCAAGAACTTCAACTTCTGGTACTTCTTTGGGTCGCTCGCGATGCTGGTGCTGGTTAACCAGCTGCTAACTGGTATCTGGCTCACCATGCTCTACAACCCAACCGGTGATGGTGCGTTCGCGTCGGTTGAAATGAACATGATGCGCGACGTCGATTACGGCTGGCTGTTGCGCTATCTGCATTCCACCGGTGCGTCGGCTTTCTTCGCTGTTGTGTATCTGCATATGTTCCGCGGCATGATGTACGGTTCTTACCGTGCACCTCGCGAGCTGGTGTGGATCTTCGGTATGTTGATCTATCTGGCGCTGATGGCGGAAGGTTTCATGGGTTACCTGTTGCCCTGGGGTCAGATGTCCTACTGGGGTGCGCAGGTAATCATCTCGCTGTTCGGAGCGATTCCTTATGTGGGTGATGCCCTGATGGAATGGATCCGCGGCGACTATCTGCTGTCAGGCATCACGCTGAACCGCTTCTTCGCCTTGCACGTGGTGGCGCTGCCCATCGTCTTGTTGGCTCTGGTTGTGCTGCATATCATCGCGCTGCACGAAGTGGGCTCCAACAACCCAGACGGCGTGGATATCAAAAAATACAAGGACGAAAACGGTGTTCCGCTGGATGGCATTCCGTTCC
The DNA here is from genome assembly GCA_035539495.1 of Dongiaceae bacterium. Lineage (GTDB taxonomy): Bacteria > Pseudomonadota > Gammaproteobacteria > Pseudomonadales > Ketobacteraceae > Ch67. Next base: position 6,797 of record DATLII010000078.1, on the reverse strand, counting down.
ATCCTTATTACACCATTCACGACTTGGTTGGCATCGTGGTATTCCTGGCGGTGTTCTTTGTCATCCTGTTCTTCTTCCCGGATGGCGGCGGTTACTTCCTGGAAAAACCGAACTTCGAGCCTGCGAACCCGCTGAAAACTCCGGATCACATTGCGCCTGTTTGGTATTTCACTCCGTTCTACGCCATTCTGCGGGCGATCCCTGACAAATTGCTCGGCGTTATTGCCATGGGCGCGGCTATCGCCATCCTGTTCGTGCTGCCCTGGCTGGATCGCAGCCCGGTCCGCTCGATCCGCTATAAAGGCTGGATTAGCAAAGTGATGCTGGGTCTGTTTGCAGTGTTCTTCGTTATCCTCGGTGTCTGCGGCGTGAAAGGGCCGGACATACACGTGGAGTTCCTGCCGTTTGAAATGACTTACCGGGCGCTGGGCCAGATTGGCACCGCGTTTTATTTCCTCTACTTCATTCTGATGCCCTTCTGGACATCGATGGAGAAGTGCAAGCCGGTACCTGAGCGCGTAAGGATGGGACACTGATGAACAAGTTTCTTTCTGTACTGTTGATGTTGTGTCTGCCCGCGTTGGTGCAGGCGTCTGGGGGCGAAGAAATCAAGCTCACCACGGCTCCGATCAACCTGGATGACAAAGTGTCCCTGCAGCGGGGTGCGCAGATCTTCGTGAACAACTGCCTGGGTTGCCATTCGGCCCAGTACATGCGTTACGAGCGCGTGGCCGAGGACCTGGAAATTCCGCTGGATATCATGAAGAAGAACCTGCTGTTCACCTCTGAAAAGATTGGTGATCCCATGCATTCGGCGATTCCAGTTGATCTGGCGAAAAAGTGGTTTGGTACTGTGCCGCCGGATCTGACTCTGGAAGCCCGTCTGCGCGGGGCTGATTGGGTGTATTCCTATCTGATCAGTTTTTATGCCGACGAAAAGCGCCCCTGGAAAGTGAACAATCATGTGTTCAAGGATGTGGGCATGCCCCATGTACTGTCGAGCATGGAGAAATCCCTGGGTGAGAAGGCGTTCAAGGAGGCCATGGCTGACCTGACCAATTTCATGGTGTATATGGCGGAGCCTATCCGGGCCGAGCGTGAGCGTATTGGTGTATGGGTATTGATTTTCCTGGCGGTCTTGGCGATTCCGGTGTATTTCCTGAATCGTGAGTATTGGAAAGACGTCCACTAAGCCGTTAGGTAGAAGGGATCCGGATAAAAGGGCGGGTCTTGCTCCGCCCTTTTATGCTTTTTAGGCTTTAGGAAAGGCCCAGGGTTGGAATGCCACGGTTGAGCCAACCTGTTCGATTGATTCGTTACTGGAGTGATAAATAATGGGTGTCATCGCGAAACGTTCTTCCATGACGTTTTTCTCGGACGGAACTGATCATTACAGCCATCGCGTGCGCATCGTGCTGGCCGAGAAGGGCGTGGCTGTGGACGTGCTGGATGTAGATCCGGCCGACAAGCCGGAAGATCTGGCGACGCTCAATCCGTACAACGAACTGCCTACTTTGGTGGATCGTGAGCTGACCCTGTACGAACCCAACATCATGATGGAATACCTGGACGAGCGGTTTCCCCATCCGCCGTTGTTACCGGTGTACCCGGTTGAGCGCGCTCGCAGCCGTTTGCTGATGCATCGCATTCATCGCGACTGGTGTGGCAATGTGGATGGCCTGATGCTGGGCAAGGAAAAAGAAGCCGCGCTGAACAAGATGCGTAAGGAACTGACGGAGAGCCTGATCGCCATCGATGGCATCTTTGCGGAAAAGCCTTACTTCATGAGCGATGACTTCACGTTGGTGGATTGCTGTGTGGCTGCGATCCTGTGGCGGTTGCCGGCAATGGGCATCGAGCTGCAGAAGTCCAAGGCCGGGAATTTGCTGGCTTACTCCGAGCGCCTGTTCCGTCGGGACTCCTTCCAGGCGAGCCTGTCTGACGCTGAGCGGGAAATGCGTCTCTGATCTTTTCTGATCGAATGGCGCTGAGAGGAAAGTGCAGATGAGTCAGGCGATGACGCCGAGCCGGCCCTATTTTGTGCGGGCGGTGTACGAATGGATACTCGACAACGATCTGACGCCGTACTTGTTGGTTAATGCCAGCTATCCCGCTGCGCAGGTGCCGGTGGAGTACATCAAGGACGGCCGCATTATTCTAAATCTGGCGCCCTCTGCTATTCGCAATCTGCACATGGCTAACGATCGGGTGGAATTCTCCGCCCGCTTCGGTGGCCAGGCGCGCAATCTGTATGTGCCGGTAGGAGCGATTCTCGCGATTTATGCCAAGGAAAATGGCAAAGGTATGTTCTTCGATGAGAATGAAATGCCACCGCCGTCGCCGCCGGAATCCGGTGGTACTGGTGGTGATGCCGAAGCAGCGCGACCCAAACCTGCGGGCAAGCCTTCCCTGAAAGTCATCAAGTAAATCTGCCGAATCCGCGCACATAACGAAACCGGGCCCATCGCTTCTTGTGTTGGCCCGGTTTCGCTTTTTGAGTCGTTTTTAATATTGGTCAGGCAGAATTGCGTGTGATCAAGGGTGCGCTTCAGATATCCGCGCCGAAAATTTGTCGGTCGATCAAATCGCACAGAGTGTGAATGATCAGCAGATGCGTTTCTTGAATGCGGGCGGATGAATTGGAAGGTACGCGGATTTCGATATCGTCGTGGGTCAGCAGGCGAGTGACGTCGCCGCCATCGTGTCCGGTCAGCGCCACCACTTTCATGTCGCGGTCGTGCGCGGCCTGCACGGCCTGCACAACGTTGGCGGAAGTGCCGCTGGTCGTAATGGCCAGCAGGATGTCGTTGCCCTGCCCCAAAGCACGGATCTGTTTGGAAAAAATTTCGTTGAAACTGTAGTCGTTGGCGATCGCAGTGAGGGTGGTGCTGTCGGCGGCGAGGCTGATGGCGGGCAGAGCAGGGCGTTCCCGTTCAAATCGATTCAGCATGCGCGACACGAAATGCTGGGCAGCGAAAGCAGAACCACCGTTGCCACAACTGAGAATTTTTCCGTCCCCCAACATGCAGTGCACCAGGCTTTCGCCGGCGATGGCGATGCTGCCGGGAAGCTCGTCGCGACAGCGCTGGATCAATGCCAGATTGGCATCGAACAGTTCCGAAATGCGTTGTTCCAGTTCCATGTCGTCGTGTCCAGGCGGCGGAAAGCGCGCATTCTACTACAGCCGGTGATTGTCGGCAGCGTCAGGCGCCGAATGCATTGGCGATCCAGTCGATGTGCGGCAATGCATCCAGCTCGCCGCTGATGCCGACAACATCAAAGCGGCATGGTGGCCAGCGATTGCCGCAATGTTGCTGCAGAAAAAAATGCGCAGTACGAATCAGCTTGCGTTGCTTGGCGGCGGTGATGGTTTCCAGTGGAGAACCGAGGCGGGTGTCGGCGCGGAAGCGTACTTCCACAAACACCAGCATGTCGCGATCCTGCATGATCAGATCGATTTCACCGGTCTTGCACTGGAAATTTGCCTGGTGAAATTCAAATCCCTTCTGTTGCAGGAATTGCCTCGCCAGTGCTTCCGCCTGATTCCCCGCCAGTTTCTTCGCTGTGGGTTTCGCTTTCGGTTCCACCTTGGTTTTCGTTGGCGCTGCCTGGATTTTCATCCTGTTCCATGGCCTCTGTGTCGATCACTTTGGGAAGTGCCCTGGGTGCACCGTCCGTCATGGTGGCCCAGGCCAGCCCGCGCTGAATCCGGTTGTGCGGGCCGATGGTAAGAGAACCGGTCGCGCCAAACAGCCCGGACGTGCCGACGTGTGTCAGCATGTGCAGGCGCGCCTGCAGGCGATACGCATCGGCGCCCAACGCATTGAGGCGGAAATAGCGCGGATTGGCATTGGGCCAAGCGCCCAGCATCGAACGCTTGAGCTTGTCTGGCTTGTCCAGCATCCAGGGAATATCACAGAAGGTGATGCCGTCCAGATCGCGGTCTTTTGATGGTGTCGGTTCACCCACGTAAATCTGCGAGCCGGAATACACCGGCAGATCGTTGGCGTAGTAGAAGTTGATCAGCGGCTTGATCAGCCGTGCCTGCTCGGGGCTGGCCACCAGGTAGAGGAAATCGATGTCCTGACGCCGGCGCGGTTCGAATTCCACCTTCTTGCCGACCACCTGCTTCAATTGGCGGAAACGCGCTTCGCTCTGATCCACCGACAACAGATTCTTGATGGTGGCGGCCAGGGTTTGCGGCGATTCAAAGCGTAGGCTGGTGGTGATCTCGCCCTCATTGGCGCGCCAGGCTTCGGTGAACGCGGATGAGGCGCGCTCGCCCCACGGACTGGATTGATACAACACCGCGGCGCGGTAGAACTGACTGTAGCGCGCGTGGTTGGCGATCTCGCGTGCGTCGTCTTCTGGCGACAGGCCAAACTGATACAGATTGTTTGGCGCTTCCAATGTGGTGTCATCAGTATTCAGCGCGATGGTCGGCACCGGCAGTTCGGTCTTGGTGATCACCAATTGATGCACATTTTCTTTTTGCAGCGGGCCGACGATGATGTCGGCGCCTTCCGTCACTGCTTGACGATAGACGTTCATGAAATTGCGAATGTCGGTGGAATCGTACACGCGAACGGTGGGTGCCGATTTGCCTTCATCCAATTTGGCCGCCGAAGCGTAGTGGGCGGTCATGAAGCCGTTTTGAATTGCGATGGCGGATTGCCGGTATTTCCCCTGCAACGGCAGCAGCAGCGCAATGTTCTTCGGTTTTTGGTCGTTCATTTCCGTCAGCATGCGCAAGCTGTCGGGTAGCTGTTTGGCTGCAGGGTGGCCAGCAAATTTGGTCTGCCAGCGACGCAGATCCCGTAATTGCTGGTCGATGTTGTCCTGCTGGCCTTTGTAGATCCAGGCCAGTTCCAGCCAGCCCTGGATTTCCGGAATGGCGGCGGTGCGGCTGAGTTGTTCCAGGGAATCTTCCGGCACGCTGATCAGATCGATCCAGATCTGCTGGTGGTTGCGATTGAATTCATCGGCATCGGACAGCATGGGCGACACGAAAATGCGCTCGCGAGCGGCGGCCAGATAATTTTGTTGCGCTTCCCAGGCTTGCGCTCGTAGCAGGCTGATCTGGTTCAGACGCCCGGCATCCAGCGTGTCAGACGCGCTGATCAGGCCGCGCTCATCGGTGGTGAGCAGCTCGGTGACGCGCACGTATTTTTCCTGGGCCATGGCCAGGCGAGCCAGCGCGATGACGTGGTCAGCCTTGACCTTGGCGGGCAGCTTGGAGGAATCCATCGGCACCAGAATGCGACCGGCGTCTTCCAGTTTGCCCAGGGATAAAAACTGGTTGGCGGCGTCGATCAGCAACTTTTCTGCTTGGGGGCTTTCCAGTTTTTCCGCTTTCTCCACCATGGCGTAAGCGCCGGCAATGGGATCGGCGGGAGCGTCGGTGTCAGAGGGTTTGGGCTGTTGGCTGGAGGAGCAGGCCGTTAGCGCCAGCACCAGGGACAGGCAGGCAAGTGTGGTAAGCTTCCGCGGCATCGGGGGCGTCTTTGGCGTCTTGTTCGGCTTATTCATTGAATCAGATTCGGGTCGGGGCAGTGCGCAGTCCCTACTCTAAGGCAGACAGGGCGTACACAACCATGGCGAGTGGGACTTTATACATTGTCGCAACACCTATTGGGAATCTCAACGATATTACGTTGCGGGCGCTGGAAGTGTTGAAGCAGGTGGACCTGATCGCCGCCGAAGATACCCGCCACAGTAAAAAGCTGCTGGATGCCTATGCGATTGGTACCCGCTTGATCTCGCTGCACGACCACAACGAAGCGGACCGCGCGGGCTACTTGTTGCAACTGTTGCAGCAGGGCCAGTCGGTGGCGCTGATTTCCGACGCAGGCACGCCGCTGATCAGTGATCCCGGTTATCGGTTGGTGAAAGCTGTGCGGGAGGCGGGCGAGGTCGTGGTCACCATTCCCGGTGCTTGTGCGGCAATAGCGGCACTGTCGATTGCCGGCTTGCCGACCGATCGTTTTTTGTTTGCAGGATTTCTTCCCGCTAAACAGCAGGCGCGACGCACGGCACTGGAAGAATTGCTACGGGAAACCGCCACGCTGGTGTTCTACGAATCGCCCAAGCGTATTGTTGAGCTGGTGCAGGATGTCGGCCTGGTATTGGGTGAGCAACGCCAGTTGGCGTTGGCCAAGGAACTGACGAAAACCTTTGAAACCGTGACGACGGGCACGGCGCTGGAATTGGTGGAATGGCTGCAAGCAGACGAGCACCGTCAGCGTGGCGAATTCGTGGTGCTGGTAGAAGGCTATATTGTCGATGAGGGTGAGGTGGTAATCGACCCGAAAATCTTGCGCGCCCTGACGTTGGCAAAGGAGCAAATGCCCCTGAAAAAGGCCTGTGCGCTGGTGTCAGAGCTCACCGGTGTGCCCAAGAATCAGCTGTACGATGTGGCCCTGAAACAATTCAATGCTTGAAACCTTAGGCGATTAGCTATATTTTGCACCTGAAGTCAGCCAGGCAGTCGCTCTCCGTTTCGGCGGGGGGAGGAAAGTCCGGGCTCCACAGGGCAAGGTGCCAGGTAACGCCTGGGCGGCGCGAGCCGACGGAAAGTGCAACAGAAAATAAACCGCCTAAGCCCGCAAGGGCCGGTAAGGGTGAAACGGTGCGGTAAGAGCGCACCGCGTGGCTGGTAACAGTTCACGGCATGGCAAACCCCACCTGGAGCAAGACCAAATAGGAATCCATTGGCGTGGCCCGCGCTGGATTCGGGTAGGTTGCTAGAGGCGTGCGGTGACGTACGTCCCAGAGGAATGACTGTCCACGACAGAACC
>DATLII010000077.1:0-6526 GCA_035539495.1 Dongiaceae bacterium | reverse complement strand
GATCAAAGCTACAGGCGAAGAAATCTGCCTGAAGATTCAATACCCCGGCGTGGCCGAAGCGGTGGACAGCGATCTGGGTGCAGTGGAAACCCTGCTGCGGGTGCTGAAGATCGTGCCCATCACCGAAGAATTCCAACAGTGGTTCACCGAAATCCGCGAGATGATGCATCGCGAAGTGGACTACCGTCATGAAGCGGAAAAAACCCGCTTGTTCCGCGAACGGTTGCTGGACGACCCACGCTTCATCGTGCCGAAACTGTACCCTGAATACTGCACCGCCAATGTGATCGCCACCGCTTACGAGCCCGGCGTCAACATCGATTCACCGCAGACCAAAGCCCTGTCGCAGGAACGTCGCAATGCGATCTGCATTTCCGCGCTGGATCTGTGCTGGAAGGAAGTATTCCTGTGGGGCGAGATGCAGACCGACCCCAATTTCGGCAATTATTTCGTGCGCCTGGGCAACGGCGCCGATGTGCCGGATCGCATCGTACTGCTGGATTTCGGCGCCGTGCGCAAATTTTCCGAGCACACCATTGGGCCTGGCCGCGAATTGGTAAAAGCGGCGTATCTGCACGACGAGCCTATGCTGTTCCGCGCCCTGACCGCGCTGAAAATGGTGAATCCGGCAACGCCGGACAGCGCCAAACGCAGCCTGAGCAAAGTCTGCTTCATGGCGATCGAACCCTTTGCCGATGTGGAAAAATTCCCACCGCCGCCGGAGCTGCTCACACCCAAAGGTGAATACCGCTGGGGCACCAGCAACCTGCCCAGTCGCTTGAGTGTGCAGGCCGGTGTATCCGCTGCCGGTGCCAGCCGCCACTTCACCGTGCCACCGCGGGAATTGATGTTCCTGGTGCGCAAGATCATGGGGGCTTATACCTTCATGTCGGTGCTGAATGCAGAAATTCGTGGCCAGGATGTTCTGAAGCCGTATATTGATTGAGCCTGAAAAAAAACGGGCGGATCGGATTCAACATCCGCCGCCCGTTTTAATTTTAAAGATCACTCGAAGAATTATTCCTGCAACACCTTCTCTTGCGCCGCGCCATCCGCTTCCTCCCGCAACACTTTATCCAGCGCGCGCTGCGCCAGCTCCTGCGAGAAATGATCGATCAACGCTTTCACGGTCGGATAACGCAGCAGCTCGATGGCAGGAATCGTGCGTTCGATACGGTCCTGCAAGCGATCCACCAGCTCCACCGCTTCGACGGAATCCACTCCCAGCTCGGCGAAGGTCACATCCAGATCTACATGGTGCGGTTCCACGTCCAGTTTTTCCGCCACCCAGACTTGCACGTCGGCATACAACTCGGATTGCCAATCCACATTGATTTCATCCAGCGCCGACCGGGTGGCCGCCGACATGATGGCACGCCCACCATCACTACCGGGCTGCCAGGTGTAAACCGGCGCGAAATGGCCTTCCTTGTAAATCTGACGAGCTTCGCCGCGCTGTAATTTGCCGCTGGATGTTTTTGGAATCGAACTGGACGCTACCAGTATCAGCGCCATCGGCACCACGCCGTGTCGCGCCGCCACCGCCCGCGCACCGGTGGCCGCAAGCAAACGGTAATCCGCTTGTTTTCCTGCTGCACGATTGACTTCCTGCATGATCACCAGCTGCTCTTTGCCATCCTGCACAACGGAAAACGCGGCACCACCACCTTGCTTGAAGGACGGATTGGCTTCCTGCAGAGTTTGCTCGATGTCCTGCGGATACAGATTGCGGCCACCGATGATCACCACTTCCTTGATGCGCCCGGTGACGAACAACTCGCTTTCCCACAAGAAGCCGAGGTCGCCGGTGCGCATGTAATGTTTGTCGCTGCCCTCGCCGGCGACGGTGGCCTGGAACACGCTGGCAGAAAATTGCGGCTTGTCCCAATAGCCCTGGGCGACGGAGTTGCTGCGTACCCAGATCTCACCCACTTCGCCCTCAGCGCAGGCCAGCCGCGTATTGGGATTGACGATCTTCACCTCGGTGCCTGCTGCCATGACGCCGGAACTGACCAGCTCGGCAGACTTGCCCTTCGTGTGAGCGTCCGCCGCCAAGTAACGGCCCTTTTCCAATGAATCCAGATGCGCCTTGAGCAAACGCGCACCCCGACCGGACGGTGTGCCGGCCACGAACAGTGTCGCTTCCGCCAGGCCGTAGCAGGGCCAGAACGCTTTGGGATTGAAACCACTGACCCGGAAGCGGGCAGCAAAACTGTTCAGCGCTTCCACCTGAATCGGCTCGGCGCCGTTAAACGCGAGCTGCCAGTTGGACAGATCCAGGGTTTCCGCCTGTTCCTCCGTCACCTTGCGGGCGCAATACTGGTAACCGAAATTCGGCGCGCCGCTGATATGGGCCCGCTGTTCGGAAATGGTCCGCAACCACAGCAGAGGCCGCTTGAGGAAGGTCAGCGGCGCCATCAGTGACACATGGGCGCCGGAATAAATCGGCGCCAACACGCCGCCGATCAGCCCCATGTCATGGAACGGCGGCAGCCAGATCACCGCTCGCAACTCCTCCAGGCGATCCACCATGGGGTTGCCATTCAGAAAGCCGTGCAGAATTTGCTGGAAGTTCGCCAGCAGGTTGCCGTGGCTGACCATGACACCCTTGGGATGACCGGTAGACCCGGAGGTGTATTGCAGAAACGCGACCTCATCCGGCTCGGCCTGGTGCGGTTCGAAGCCGGCTATCGAAATGGACACTGGCAATTTGTCGGTGGCGATACAGGGCACTTTTATTGTTTGATTCAGCACCGTCTGGCCCAGGTTCGCTACCCAGGCTTCGATCAGGGGCGCCAAGGTGCTGTTCGACAGAATGCCGCCCGCCCCGCAATCCAGCGCCACCTTCTGCAGCCGCACCAGGTCTTTTGACCCGACCGGGGGATATGCAGGCACCGGCACGCAGCCGGCGTAGAGGCAGCCGAAAAAGGCCCGCACGTAATCCAGCCCCGGCGTGTACAGCAGCATCAGTTTTTTGCCGGCGAGCCCCTTCTCCACCAGCGCCACCGCAATGCGACGCGCATCCTCATCCAGGTTGCGGAACGACATCATGCCGTCCACATTGCCGTTATCCGTGATGAACGTGGCCAGGGTGGCGTTCCCCCGATCCAGTGCCCGTTGCGACGCCATCTGGACCAGATTCTTAAAGTCGGGGAATTCGTACATAACTACCTCTGCCAATGCGGGCGTTTTATTTTTTGTTGTAAGGCGATAACTGTTGTTTTACGACAGGGGTGTCATAAAAGGACAATCTATTGACCATTTAAACCAATCCCTAAATGCAGGGACAAGGGCAATTGGTGCAGTGAATTGTTCCATTTTGTAATAAGGGATTACGATGAGACCAATTTCGGTCTTTGTCCGGCGTGAAACCGACCAACGGCGGACCAGCATCACATTCCCTGCGCGAAATTCCTACATTCCCCAACCCCTTCCTATACTTAACCCAATAGCCATTGCCGCCGTCCGCGTTGCCGAGTGAAGAACCCATATGGACATTGCCCAATTCAAGCAATTTGAGTTCCTCCAACACCTCAACGACCAGCAGCTGATCATGCTGGTGAATAGCAGTGAGGTTCTGAAGCTCAAGCCCGGCCAGCCCCTGCTGGATGCCGGTGACAACGATGGCTGGGAATACTTTCTGCTGGCGGGCGAACTGGATCTGATTCCACCGGATGGCCAGGGTTTGCGTACCCTGACTGCCAATAGCCCCGAAGCATTGAAAGCTCTGGTGCGGCAACGGCCCCGGCCGATGAATGTGGTGGCGCATTCCGCCGCCGCCGTGTTGCGGGTGGATCTGGAAAGCCTGAAGAATCTGCTGCGGGAAGCGCCCACCGACAGTTATGAAGTCCGCAAAGCGCTGCGGGAAGATCAGCCAGAAGACAAGCAATTGTTACTGGATATTTACGCCGATCTGCGCAACAACAAGCTAATACTGCCGTCGCTGCCGGAAGTGGCGGTGCGCATCCGCCGCCTGATCGACGAGGGCACCAACAGCGCGAAGAAAATCTCGCAGGCGGTGAATACCGACCCCGTGATTGCCGCCAAGCTCATCAAGGCCGCCAACAGTCCCCTTTTCCGCGGCACCAAGGAATTTGAAACCAGTTCCCAGGCCATCGTGCGTCTGGGCATGCACACCACCAAGCAGCTGGTCACCAGTTTCACGCTGAAAGAATTGTTCAAGGCCAAATCGCCGGTGCTGAAAAAACGTATGGACATCCTGTGGCAGCACAGCATCGAGATCGCGGCCGTCTGTTTCGTGCTGGCCAAGCATGCCCGCGGCGTCGATCCGGATCAGGGCCTGCTGGCGGGCTTGCTGCACGACATCGGCACCGTGCCCATTCTGATGTACGCCGAGCAGTATGAATCGTTAACGAGCGATGCCCAGCTACTGGAAAAAACCATCAAGGATCTGAAGACAGAATTGGGTGGCGTGATACTGAAGCGCTGGAGTTTCAGCGAGGAAATGATCAACGCCACGCAACACTCGGAGAACTGGCGCTACCAGCACGAGGGCGGCGCCGATGTGACGGATCTGGTGATCGTCGCCCACCTGCATCAATTGATGGGCAATCCGGAAAAAGCAGCGCAGCTGGAGAAGGTGCCCGCCTTCCGTCGCCTTTTCCCCGGCGAACTACCGCTGAGCCAATTGTCGGCCATTCTGGACGAAGCGAAGAGCCAACTGGAGGAAACCCGCCAACTGCTGGTGGCCTGAACAGCCACCGAAATTTCAGCACAGGCCGCCGTGGAAACGGACCGACCGCGGGATGGGAATGCCATTGTTCAGGAAATATTTAACCACCGGCACATTTTTTCCCAAATTCTACTGTGCGATAATGCCGGCCCACCAACGTCCAGCCGGCACCTCACGATCCTCGGACGTGAACACGTAGTGAATTCCCCGAGTTAACCGAAATCATTTTTCGCGCCAAGCGGTCTGTATGCGAAGCGTTGCGGAGAATGTCTGTATTCTGCCGGTCAACAATGGATGATGGTTGCAACCAGATAAACGGAGTCGTGGTTACATGCAAAAAGTTCTCGCAAGTCTGATACTGGCCGTGGTGACGGTTTCTGCCCAGGCGGCGGAAACCTTCAGTTTCCAGACCGTCATCGACAAGGCCCATGACCTGGGGTCCCAGCCCTATCATGAGCCGGAACCAATCCCTCGCTTCATGCGCGAACTCACCTACGACCAATACCAGGGCATCCGCTTCAATCCGGAAAAAAGCCTGTGGAAACAAGGCAAGTCCAAGTTCCAGGTGATGCTAATGGCACCTGGCCTGTACTACGGCCATCCGGTGAAAGTGAATATCGTCGATGTCCAGGGCACCAAGCCGCTGCCGTTCAAGAAGGACCTGTTCACCTTCACCGATCCCGAAATCGAAAAAATGGTACCGCCGGATCTGGGCTACGCCGGTCTGAAACTGACCTTCCCGTTCTTCCAGCCTGACGTGCAGAACCAGTTCCTGGTCTTCGCCGGTGCCAGCTACTTCCGTGGCGTAGGCAAGGACAACGGCTGGGGTATCTCCACCCGTGGCGTCGCCGTTGACACCGGTCTGCCCACCGGCGAGGAATTCCCCTCCTTCGTCGAATTCTGGCTGGTCCACCCCGCCGCCAACTCCGATCAGGTGATGGTGTACGGCCTGCTGGACGGCCCCAGCCTGGCAGGTGCTTACCAATTCAGCATCAAGCCCGGCAAGCGCACCTCGGTTGACGTGAAAGCTGTGCTGTTCCCCCGCAACACCATCAAGCTGATGGGCGTAGCGCCGCTGACCAGCATGTTCTATTACGGCGAGAACACGTCCCGTCCCCGTGGCGAATGGCGTAGCCAGGTACACGATTCCGACGGCCTGCTGGTTCACAACGGCTCTGGCGAATGGCTGTGGCGTCCGCTGATCAACCCGGTTTACCTGGAAATGGATTACTTCCGCGTGGACGACCTGCAAGGCTTCGGTTTGCTGCAGCGTGACACCTCGTTCAATGATTATCACGACCTGGGCGCCCGTTATGAAATCCGCCCCAGCACCTGGGTAACCCCCGATAACAAGTGGGGCCCGGGCCATGTGGTGCTGGTGCAGTTGCCCACCAATATGGAAACCAACGACAACATCGTGGCGTTCTGGACCCCTGCTTCCGCTGCCACCCCCAACCAGCCCTACCACATCGGCTACAACATCAGCTTCGGTGGAAAGGATCTGGCGGACCAGGAAGTAGGTTATGCCATCAACACCTTCACTGGTGACGGCAACATCATCGGTGGTGGTCAGAAGAAAGGCGCGTATCGCATCCTGGTGGACTTCACCGGCGGCGGCCTGGACAAGCTGACGCCCAAGGCACCGGTGGCCGGGGAAGTATCAGGCTTCGACGGCACCGAAGTGCTCGAGCAGTTCGTGGAATACAATCCGGATGCCAAAGCCTGGCGCCTGTCGATGCTGGTGAAACCGGCGGAAGGCAAATCCCTGTCGCTGCGCGCGTACCTGAAGGAAAGCGACCGCGCCCTGACTGAGACCTGGACCTACCGTCTGCC
>DATLII010000076.1:0-11205 GCA_035539495.1 Dongiaceae bacterium | reverse complement strand
ATGTCTGGGTGCGACATCGCTCCCAGCAGGGTTTTGGCCCCATCCGCATTCGCGGGGAATTGCGCCAGAAAGGCATCGCATCCGACCTGATCCAAGCGGTTCTGGACGAAGGTGAAATGGACTGGTGCGACCAGGCCCGCTCGGTCTGGCAGCGCAAGTTCCGGGGCAAACGTGAATCCGACGCCCGCTTGCGTGCCCGCCAGATTCGTTTCCTGCAATACCGGGGATTCAGCGGCGACCAGATCCGCCATGCACTGGGCACCGCCGACCTTGAGCTGCCAGCAGGGGACGACCTGGAATAAGCCCCATTCCGATGGCCAGCCAGGACGGCCCCCAAGGATGAATTGTGCCGATTTGATGGTAAACTGCCGCCTTTGCCAGCGCCTTCGACCGGCGCGTCTCCCGACTTTCCCAACCCGGTACCCGAATGAAGACCTCTGCAATCCGTACAGCGTTTCTTGAGTATTTCAAGGCCCAGGGCCACGCCGTGGTCGCCAGCAGTTCGCTTGTCCCCGGCAACGATCCCACTCTGTTATTCACCGCCGCCGGCATGGTGCAGTTCAAGGATGTTTTTCTCGGCCGCGACCAGCGCCCGTACAAGCGTGCTGCGACGTCCCAGCGTTGCTTACGCGCCGGAGGCAAGCACAACGATCTGGAAAACGTGGGCTACACCGCCCGCCATCACACCTTCTTCGAAATGCTGGGCAACTTCAGCTTCGGCGATTACTTCAAGCACGACGCCATCCGTTTTGCCTGGGAATTTCTGACCTCGGAAAAGTGGCTGAACCTGCCCAAGGACAAACTCTGGGTAACGGTTTATGCGACCGATGATGAAGCCTATGACATCTGGAACAAGGAAGTCGGCATACCGGCGGAACGCGTAATCCGCATCGGCGACAACAAGGGCGCACCCTATGCGTCCGACAACTTCTGGCAGATGGGCGATACCGGACCCTGTGGCCCCTGCACCGAGATTTTCTACGATCACGGCCCGGATATCTGGGGCGGCCCTCCCGGTTCACCCGAGGAAGACGGCGACCGCTATATCGAAATCTGGAACAACGTATTCATGCAATTCGACCGCCAGCCGGACGGCACTCTGGTGCCTTTGCCGAAGCCGTCGGTGGACACTGGCATGGGGCTGGAGCGCATCGCTGCCGTCATGCAGCATGTGAACAGCAATTACGAGATCGACCTGTTCGCTGCGCTGCTGAAAGACGTGGCGCGGGTGACCAACGCCACCGACCTGACCGACAAATCCCTGCGCGTGGTGGCGGACCACATCCGTTCCTGCGCGTTTCTGGTGACCGATGGCGTAGTGCCGTCCAACGAAGGCCGCGGTTACGTTTTGCGTCGCATCCTGCGTCGTGCGATTCGTCACGGCAACAAGCTGGGTGCCACCGGGCCGTTCTTTCACAAACTGGTCGCGTCGCTGGTGCGTGAGATGGGCGATGCCTATCCCGAGCTGAAAGCCGCCCAGGCTCAAATTGAAAAAGTGCTGCTGCTGGAAGAAGAGCAGTTCGCCAAAACCCTGGAGCAGGGCCTGAAAATCCTGGAGCAGGATCTGCAAGGCTTGAAAGGCACGCAAATTCCGGGCGACGTTGTATTCAAACTGTACGACACCTACGGTTTTCCCGCCGACCTCACTGCCGACATCGCACGCGAGCGCAACCTCACCATCGACCAGGAAGGTTTCGACCGGGAAATGGACGTGCAGAAAAAGCGCTCCAAAGACGCTGGCAAATTCAAAGCGAATTACCACGACAGCCTGGACATCAACACGCTGAGCGCATTCAGCGGTTACGATCTGGTCACCGACTCCGGCCGCATTACCGACATCTTCGTCGACGGCCAGCCGGTGAAAAGTATCAACGCCGGCCAGCAAGCCCAGATCGTGTTGGACAACACCCCGTTCTACGCCGAATCCGGCGGTCAGGTGGGTGACGTTGGTACATTGGAAACAGCCAATGCTCGTTTCGAAGTCACTGACACGTCCAAGCAAAAAGGCGCGCACCTGCACAACGGTGTACTGGAATCCGGCACGCTGTCGGTGGGCGACACCGTCAGCGCGATCGTGAACAACGATCTGCGTCAGGCTATCCGTTTGAACCACTCCGCCACGCATTTGATGCATGCGGCACTGCGTCAGGTGCTGGGCACACACGTGCAGCAGAAAGGTTCGCAGGTTACCGCCAGCCGTCTGCGCTTCGATTTTGCTCATTCAGAAGCCATGAAGCCGGCCGAAATCCGCGCAGTGGAAAGATTGGTGAATGCCCAGATCCGGGCCAATGCGCCGGTTGTGACGGAAGTCATGCCCATTGACGAAGCCCGGGCCAAGGGAGCTATGGCGCTGTTTGGCGAAAAGTATGATGATAACGTCCGCGTTCTCTCCATGGGCCTGGACGATTTCTCGATCGAACTCTGCGGTGGTACCCACGCCAGCCGTACCGGTGATATCGGCCTGTTCCGCATTTTGTCGGAAGGCGGTGTGGCTGCCGGTGTGCGCCGGATCGAAGCTGTAACAGGCGAGGGTGCTCTGCAATGGCTGGAAGAAACCGATGCCTCCCTGGCCCAGATCGCTGCTCTGGTGAAAGGCAGCCGTGATACCGCGGTGGAGAAAGTGCAGCAGACCCTGGACCGGGTGAAGCTACTGGAAAAAGAACTGGAGCGGCAGAAAGCCAAGGCGGCCAGCAGTGCCGGCGACGATCTGGCGGGCCAGGCCAAAACCGTGGCGGGCGTGAAGTTGTTGTCCGCCACACTGGATGGCATTGACCTGAAAGCCCTGCGCGAACTGGTGGATCAGCTGAAAAACAAACTGGGCTCCGGCGTGGTGCTGCTGGGTGCGGTGAACGACGGCAAGGTGGATCTGGTGGCGGGGGTTACCAAGGATCTTACCGACCGTTTCAAAGCCGGCGATCTCGTAAAACATGCAGCCCAGATCGTGGGTGGAAAAGGCGGTGGACGTCCGGATCTGGCCAGTGCCGGTGGTCCTGAAGTCGCCAAATTGGCTGACGCAGTGGCATCAGCCGAAAGCTGGCTGCAGCAATAGTTCAGGTAGAGATAGAACAAGAAAGGTAGTCAGATCAAGCCTTTGGTTTACACTCCAGAGGCATTGTTGTTTAATCCGTATCCAATTTGGATACAATTCCTTCAATCACATTAAAGAACGACGGCAATGGCGTTAATCGTGCAGAAATACGGCGGTACCTCTGTGGGTACGGTCGACAGAATAAGAAATGTGGCGAAGAAAGTGGGCAAGTACCGCGACCAGGGCCATGACATCGTGGTCGTGGTATCCGCCATGAGCGGTGAGACCAATCGCCTGATCGCGCTGGCCAATGAGATCTCCGAACAGCCGCCGGCGCGGGAACTGGATGTGTTGGTGACCACAGGCGAACAGGTGACCATCGCCCTGCTGAGCATGGCGCTGCAAAAGGAAGGCTATGACGCCCGCTCCTACACTGGTGCCCAGGTGCGTATCCTGACCGACGATTCCTACGGCAAGGCCCGCATCCAGGCGATCGACGCCGACCGCATCCGCGCTGACCTGCAGAAAGGTCGTATCGTGGTGGTGGCTGGCTTCCAGGGCGTGGACGAGGACGGCAACATCACTACCCTGGGCCGTGGCGGCTCTGACACCACCGGCGTGGCGCTGGCAGCAGCCCTGAAAGCCGATGAGTGCCAGATCTATACCGATGTGGACGGTGTTTACACCACCGATCCCCGCGTGGTGCCCAATGCGCGCCGCCTGGAACAGATCACCTTCGAGGAAATGCTGGAAATGGCCAGCCTGGGCTCCAAGGTGTTGCAAATCCGTTCGGTGGAGTTTGCCGGCAAATACAACGTACCCCTGCGGGTGCTTTCCAGTTTTGAAGAAGGGTCGGGTACCCTCATTACCGTTGATCAAGAGGAATCTATGGAACAGCCGGTCATCTCGGGCATTGCCTTCAATCGCGACGAAGCCAAAATCACCGTGCGTGGCGTACCGGATACCCCAGGCGCGGCCTACAAGATCCTGGGCCCTGTGGGCGAGGCCAATATCGAAGTCGACATGATCGTGCAGAACGTCAGCGCCGATAACACCACCGACTTCACCTTTACCGTGCACAAGAACGAGCTGCGCAAGGCCCTGGACGTGTTGAAAGACATCGCCAATGAGCTGGGGGCACGGGAAGTGCAAGGGGATGCGTCCATCACCAAGGTTTCTCTGGTCGGTGTAGGTATGCGTTCCCATGCCGGTGTAGCCAGCAAGATGTTCAAGTTGCTGGCTCAAGAATCCATCAACATCCAGATGATCTCCACTTCTGAAATCAAGATTTCCGTGGTGATCGACGAGAAGTATCTGGAGTTGGCGGTACGTGCCCTGCACACGGGGTTCGGCCTGGAAAAGGAGCCGCAAGCGGCCAAGTAATCCGGCTGAACAAGAAAAGCCGCTCCCGCCCTACCAAAATCGGAAACCTGGACGATAATTGATTAGGAAAATTGAATACCGGGTAGGGCTTTCTCGGGACGCGAAACCAGACGCTAGGCAGGAGCAGTAAGTAAGGAGAAGGAAAATGTTGATATTGACCCGCCGTGTAGGCGAAACCCTGATGATCGGCGATGAGGTCACTGTGACCGTGCTGGGCGTGAAAGGGAACCAGGTGAGAATCGGCGTGAATGCGCCGAAAGAAGTAGCCGTTCACCGGGAAGAGATCTATCAGCGCATTCAGCGCGAGAAAGGCGGTGAGCACGACAGCGACGCGTAAAGCGAGCTTTGTGTCCCCGACGTGGTCCCGATGAAAGCGATGCTCCGGCATCGCTTTTGTTTTTAAGGACTTAGGTACAATCAATTTAGCCAGTTTGGGCTAGGAATTTACGCCGAACGCGAGTATCATTCCGCCACGTTTTGGAGAGGTGGCCGAGAGGCCGAAGGCGCTCCCCTGCTAAGGGAGTATACGGTCAAAAGCTGTATCGAGGGTTCGAATCCCTCCCTCTCCGCCATATTCCCCTGGAATATCCGGTGCACTGAATGGGCTTTACGGCCTGTGAACGAGTCAGTTTGTGCCGGTCGGATCTGAGCAGTTCCGCAGGTAGAAAACGGTGCTTTAGCCGCGTCCCGGCGGGTCGATTAAAGGCCCATTGATGAGTCAAAAAAGTTCAACAATTGATTGACTCACAAGCTCGGATTCGTAAAATGCACACTCTCTTACGCGCCAGTAGCTCAGCTGGATAGAGTACCTGGCTACGAACCAGGCGGTCGGAGGTTCGAATCCTTCCTGGCGCGCCATATAAAAGAAGGGCTTAGCAATGACGAGTTGCTAGGCCCTTTGTTTTTTGTCACAAATATTTCGGTCTTTCAGTAATAGACCGCCTCATCCTCTTCGATTTGTGATGCCCTGCAATCTCTTTCGCATAATCTGTAATACTCTTGGCAACAACACGCTCTGCCAATCTGTTTACTATAATTAGAGTCTCCAGTTCCGACTTTCTGACTGCCATGTTGATTCAAGCCTCACTGCACAAACCTGCGTTCATGTACCCGTGGGAAAAACGCACGTTGTTCATCGGCCGTTTGCCGAAGCCGGTGACGGCAGCCTATGGCGCGGCCACCCTTGTGATCAGTCTCGGAGACGCCATTGACCTAAAAGTTGGCGGCAGGATCATACACAGTGGCAGCTTTCTGATTCCGGCGGGAGTTCAGGTATCGATCAACGCGGGTCTGCAGGCGATAGCAATCTTCCACCTGGATGTGCTGGGTGATGACTACAAACGTTTTCAAGGTTGTTTTCAGCATTCTGGCCGGGGTATGACGATCTCCTATGCCTTGCGTGACGAAGCGGATTTTCATGCCCTGCTGAACCAGCTGTATCGGCAACCTGGTGCGTCAAACGCGACATACGCGCAAGTGGATGGTTTGCTGGAGTACAGTTTCAGCCGCGGCGGTATCCCCTCGAATATCGATCCTTTGGTGAAGCAGGCAGTGGATCACATCAAATCGAACTACCACCACAATATTCCGGTGGAAGAACTGGCGCAGCAGGTGAATACGTCGACGCCGACGCTGATCCGGAAATTCAAGCAGCAGTCAGGCATAGCGATCCGGCGCTTCAGGCTTTGGCATCGGATTTATGAATCGATGATTTTCATCAGCGCAGGGCAGAACCTTACGGATGCGGCGCTGAGCGCGGGTTTCTCAGATTCTTCCCACTATACCCACACTCTGCATGCCATGTGGGGCGTTAGCCCCAGCAGTCTGTTTGCGCGCGAGATACACGCCGAAATCGTGCCGCCATCGCCCTGAACACCGATCACAGCCGTTGCAAAAATTCCTTGTAGCAACGAGCCGCCAGTGCGGGCTTTTCCAGCATGGGCGTATGGCCCACTCCGGGCAGAATGCGCTTTTCGCAGTGAGGCAATCCACGGCAGAACACATCGGCCATGGACGGATCCATGATGCCATCGCGATCACCCCATAACACCAACGTTGGCTGCTGGACCTGTCTCAGTAAATCGTCCACCTGTTGTGCCGGTGCCAGATAGGTTTGCTCAGGATTGGTGATGTCGGCAAACAGTTTGCGAGCCTTATCCATGCGCGTTAGGCCGTGACGGTAATTCACAGCGCGAATCGATTTGGGAATGGCACGAGGATTAGCCACCGCAATATCCAGCATCGCGGCGAATTCCGTGGGATTGGAATAAAAGAACGGATTTTTTTGCTGCGCGAGCGCGCGGAAGAAAGGACTAAGCACGGGCGATGCGACACCACAGGCATTCATCAGACCCAGCGACACGACTTCCGATGGATATTGATGCGCGTACCAGGCCGCTACCCATCCGCCCATGGAATTGCCCAACAGATGAAAACGATTAATGCAAAGCGCATTCATCAACTGATTCAGCTGGCGGGCATACAGTGGTATGTCATAGGCGAGGGTAGGGTCGTAGCATGACTGGCCGTGGCCACCCAGATCCGGAATGATCACGCGGTAGCGCGAAAGATACAGCGTCATGGCGATCCAATGATCTTTGTCGGCATTGAAACCGTGCACGAGCACCAGTGTTTCCGTCGCCGCATTGTTATTGTTGTCGTAATAAGAAAGGGGGCCACCCAGCGGAATTTCCTGTCGCTTGAGTTCCAGCCGGGCAGCGATCCGGCCTAGCGATCGGGTGATCATATAGGCGGAATTCTGCCACTTTTGCGACAGAGATGAGGGTTGGTAAAAGCGGGTCGTCATGATTTATCAGCCGGCAACAATAATTAGACACAGAGTGGTCGCGATCTTATGAACCGCGTCCGCTTGTGTCTTGTAAGTACTGATCAGGCTGAAGGTTTCACTGCTGTTGTGCTGAGAGCGTGGCATTCCGACACAGCGGAATGCCACGTTGCCACCGACACATCAATCAGGGCACTTCCCAAACCACTTTCACTCCAGGCGCTACCAACGACTTGTCAACATAACCAATGGTGTTCGGATTTTCTGCTACCAGTTTGACCATGTCGGTGGACGATTCCACTGCCTTGGGTGGCGCGCCGGAACCGGTGAATATGATGCGCGACCAGTAGGCTCGTAACTGGGTATCCGATTTGTTCATGGCTTTCTCATAAAATGTGCTCTTCTCTGGGCTCTTTTCCGGTTGATCCAGCGGGATCGCGCTGCTGCCGTCAGGGAACAATTTCAGTTTGCCCAGGAAAATTTTCTCCACTTCAGCCTGGCTGACGGTCGACGTCGGGTTTTTGTCGCTGACAATCACCACTATTTCGGCCTTTGCGAAGCTCATGGTCAACAGAGTGCTTAATCCCATCAAAATGACTGCAAAATTTTTCATGTCTCGCCCTCCTATCAGAACGCAAAGTCGATTGCGGCGGAAACCACATTGATGTCACGTTCTTCAGCGAAAAATTCGTTGGTAGTGTTCACGAATTCCGCTGCCGTGTTCTTTGGTTTGATGATGTGATCGATCTGGGCTTTCAGGGCCAGGCCGCTGAGCAGATCCCAACGCACACCGATCGTCCAGGCGTCGCGCTCGATCAGCAATTGAGAGCCGCCATTAACCGCCGTCACAAGACCGCCCAGGCCTGGATCAATCGAGGAGGTGTCGAGGGCAGGAAATTCTGCCTGATCCTGATGGATCAGCTTGCTGAATGACACATAAGGTGACCATTTTCCGAAGTGGTAACCTCCCAACAGATAGAAACCATCCAGGCTTTGCACAAAATCAGAATCGAATTTGCGGATGGCATACTCGGTTTGTACAAACAGCCCGCCGTCATCGTACATATACCCTAAGCTGATAAAATCCAATGGAACGTCCAGGCGCTGCATGCGGTCATGGATGTCGGACGCATTTGCTGCACCGTTGGCTTCCAATTGATCCATGGCCACGTCATACAGTTCCAAAGCGTCATTCATCACGTCCATGCTGATTTTCTGATAACCCACGCGGAACGCGTGCGCACCGTTCTCCACGGTGGTGTCGAAGGACTTGATGTCGAACTTGAAATTCAACGTGCCGTTGACCTGATTGATTTCCTGGTTCAGTGTTCCTATCCCGGCGCGCAACTTTACCAGCGTGTCGCCGAGTAGAAATTTATAGCCGCCGTCAACGCCGTTCATGTAGGAAATAGGGCTCAACAGGTACACTTCTGCCACCGGCCGCACCGTTGGTTGCGCGTAACCTATCATGCGCGATTCCGATATCATGAAAGTAGGCGCGACAAAACGGCCCGCCCGCAGATACGTTTGTTCGTTAAGGTCGTACTTGACGTTCGCCCACTCAAAATAAGGCCGGGTGCTGTTGTAGTCGGACAGGCGTCTGGCAATGATTTGCGCGGTAGCCGTCAGCTTGGGCGCGATTTCGATATCAATCTGGGTGCCGAAGATGGTGTCTAACCCGGAATCCGGATTGTTGCTGAAGCCCACGCCGGTACTCTGCTCGATATTGCTGCGGTAATCGGCGTCGTTGTCATCGCTGGTTGCGATGCCGACGGTGCCGAAGCCAGAAAAACGCACCACATCCTCGATGCTGGTGGCGGCCTGTGCCGCAGGGCCACTTAGGACCGCGCACAGCAACGCCGTGGTTTTCAGTTTCAGGTCATTGCCTTTCATTTCGTGCCCTCCGGGGCGAGTGGTGATTGCAGGCATAATTCAGATCCCTGAGGTTTAATTACTGGCCCGGTCCAAAGGCCAGTTCGCTATCTCGAATTTCATGTGCAGGTCGGCGTCTTCACAGCGCGAGTTCCGGAAATCCGGGTGCATGCCATCCCAGTGCACTTGCCAGTGGTTGCAGACAGTAGAAACCTGTTGCAACGACACAGGTTGCCGCGCTGCGGCATCCACTGGAATCGCCATCAGTTCTTCCAGTGATAACGAAAACAGATCCTGTGCGAACGCTTGTTTCCCTGCAGCTGTCAGTAATACCAGGCAAAAGCAGACACGTAGCAGCCTCTGCAAGTGAGCTGGCAGCGAGGTGGAGCCACTGGTTCTCACTGCAGCATTTGCGCGGTTTCTCATGCCGCCGCGGAACGCGGAGCGAATGTGATTGCTGTTTGCCATGTGCGAGCGGAGTCAGTTGTCTTCTACTGCAAGAACGTTGTTGCTTCGGTTTCTGTGAATAAGAGCATTTGCGTCGTAACGCGATTTCTTATCCACGAAGCAAACACTAGCAACGGAAATTGGAAGGCGCCAATGGCGTAAATTGCGGATTTATATTGGAAATTTAGAAAATTAGAGAGGGGGCTTTTCCATTTTACTAAAGCGATATAGACATCGCTTGTAGAAATTGATCAGCAGAAAAATGCAGCCGTAGAATAATGGTGAGTGAGCATGTTTTCTGAGCCCGCACCGTGATTTGGCGATGCTACCACGCTGTTGCCGTATGTCGGATGAAGCAAAATAGAGGCCCGCATTTCTGGGTTCATATAAACGCAAAGCATAGTTCGAGCGCACTTCCATACCAACAAAATCTGGATGGCTTGCAGGATTATTTACAGCATTGCGTGCGCACTGGGTTCCACGGAAGAACTTTGACTAAGTATATTTTGAGGTAGGGTTTAACGTTTGCTGGATGTACTCCACTCGTTTGGCAACGCTTCCCCTGACAACCGTGTACGTGATTCCGCGCTTGTTTAGCTCCCTTTCATACCATTGTTGCTGAAATTGACGAAATGCCGGGTCGCGTCGGGTGCCATCCTGCACAAAGTCAAAATCGTCTGCGCAGAGGAAAACCTGGTCGTAGTGGCGGGTAGCGAGTTGCTCCAACTCGGGGGTGGTTTGATCGAACATCCGCTGGGAATAGAGCAGGGTGGTGAGAGGGCCGGTGTCGCAGATCAGCCAGTGGTGGGATTGCATCGCCAGTGTCTCCTCGCGCGCAATCTGAGTTTGGGCGATGTGCAGCATATCCTGGAATTCCAGCGCGCCGTTTTTCTGCTCCCATAATTCGCGGCCGTACTCGGGGGCCCACTGGGTGCCCAGTGCTTGTGCCAGAGCGGCAGCGAGCGTGGTTTTACCGGTGGATTCGCCGCCTTTTCAGAATATCCGCGTTCATCTGATCGACTTCGGCTTCAGTGAACAGGATTTCCTTCGGCACCACTTCCTCGGGCCGCACGCCTTCCTCTATGCGCACCAGCAGATCGCTCAGAAAGCGCGGATTGAATGCCAGCGCCTGTACGATCACATCGATACGATCGCGCAGCGCTTCGATCACTTGATAAGTGCCGCCGCCCTGATCGTCGTTCGCAGTCAGGTACCAGGCGGAATCCGGGCACTCGAACACATGATTCAGCACCTCGGCGTAGTTGTCGCCCATCACTGTCAGCAGCGCGCTCTGGGTGCGGGTAGGAATGCGGTTGTATTCGTCGATGATTTTGACCCGCATCCCCAGCCAGGACCGCCAGGCAATACGGATGTCTTCCATGCGTTGGGCACCCACCAGGTCCGCCGGCAGCGGATTGCCCAACAGATCGGCAATCGTCATCTGCGGGTGTCCATGCTGCATGGCGCGCCGCACTTCTTTCACCGGATAGCCCGCCAGCACTCCCATCAGAATGGCGCTGGCGGTTTTGCCGCGACCAGGGCCCCCGACGAACAGGCACTTGCGACGTGTCGCGAAGGTGAGCAATGGCAGCAGCACATAGCTTGAATAGCTTTGCGCCGATGGTAGGTGCCGCGGACACGCGCTGGAAGATTTTGAAGGGCATGGATTTTCCCTGTGAAAGAAATACGG
>DATLII010000075.1:0-6953 GCA_035539495.1 Dongiaceae bacterium | reverse complement strand
TCGACGGGCTTTTTTATTTGCGGATTTTATTTTGCTTGCGGGCTACGAAGCAGCCTGAGCCAACTCCACCGCAGCAACATCCACGGGAATCCCCGTCATGAACGCCTGGTTGCTGATTTTTTCATAGCTACCTGGACCCGTGGGCAACAGCTCGTTCACGTTGGTGCCCGGATAGCGGTGTGCCACCTGCAATCCCGGCGTGCGCTGATTACCCCAGCCGTGCGTCATCGCCACCGTACCGGGGCGTAAATCCGCATCGACTCTCACTTGCGCCGAAATTTCGCCCCAGGGGCTGCGCGCAGAAACAGCCTGCCCGTCCTGCAACTGCAGACGCTGCGCATCGGCCGGCGCTACATGCAGCGGATTGAACTGTTGTCCCGGCCGCTTCAGCGTTTCCATGTTGTGATACCAGCTGTTCTGCATGTAGTTGGTGCGCAGATTGATCAGCTTCAATTGATGCGGATCTTCCTGCTGCAACTCAGAGAAAATGCCGTGGGCTCGGACAATGGCCTCGTCGAACAACGACGGGCAGCAATCGACTTTTTTCGATTCGGTTTGCACCCAGTCGGTATAGAAACGGCCGGTGGGAATGGGCGGCAATACCACCGTGTGTTGCGGGGCCTTGCGTACATCGTCCAACTTCAGATCAGCGTAACGCAACATGCGATTCAGCCGCTCATACAACACATCCTCGCCACCTTGATCGAACAATGACGGCAAACCCATCGCCTGTTGCAGCTTGTTCAGAATCCACCATTCCTCTTTGCGTTCGTGTTGCGCCGGCACGACTGCGTCGGTGAATTGCACGAACGGTTGTTGCTGCATGCCCAAGCCACAAATATTCAGATCACTACGCTCCAGCATATCGGTGCAAGGCAATAAATAGTCCGCCATTTCGCCAGTGGCATTGCGGAACAGATCCAGCACCACGATCAATTCCAGATCCTTGAATGCTTCCCGCAAGCGGGATTCACCACCCATCGACAACACCGGATTGCCCGCCAACACGATCAGCGCCTTGATCGGATTCTGCTGCGTGGTAATCAGATCTGGCAGCAGGTTGCCGGGTAGCGCGCCGCGAATCAAACGCAGCTCACCGAATTCGCTACTGAAAAAAATCTGCGGCGTTTTCAGCCGGCCAGCTTTTGCTGCCGGATAAAAACCAAGGGAATACAAATTGCCGCCGGGACGATCCAGATTACCGGTAACAAATGCCAGCATGTGCAGCAGCCAGTAGCACAACGTACCCTGACGACCCATATTGACGCCGGTGGACATGTGTACGCAGGCGGCAGGCGCACGACCAAATTCCAGCGCAATCTGACGAATGTCACCGGCGGCGATGCCCGTGATATTCGCCACGGCTTCAGCGGAATAGGGTTTGATGAAGGCACGCAATCCATCGATATGATCACCGTGCTGCGCGATCAGGTCTTCCTTGAACAAACCCGCTGCATCCAGTTCATGCAGCAGCGCCGCCAACAGATACAGATCGGTGTCAGGCCGGATCGATACCCAATCGCCTGTCGCCGGTGTCACCGCCTCGATCTTGCGCGGATTGACGAACTTCACTGTGGCGCCGCGCTTGCGAGCAGCACGGAATTTTTCCATCGGATTGGGCATCGACACAAAACTCATGTGCGACACCTTGGGATTCTCACCGAAGATCAGAGCGTAGTGGGTGTGCTCCAGATCCGGCACCGGGTGCAGGGTGCTGGTGCCGAACACAGCCTCGCTGCCGGCAAATTTGTTGGAGCAGTCCTGGGTGCCTGAGGTGAAGATGCGGAAGCAGCCCAGGCTCATGAAAAAGTTTTCCAGCGCCTGAGAGCCCAGCGCGTTGAACGCGGTAGGGTTGCCGATATAGCCGGCGATGGCGCCTGGCCCGTACGTTTTCTGCAGTGACTGGATGCGGCCGGCGACCTCACTGATGGCGCCATCCCAGCTCAGGGTTTCGAATTGGCCAGGTTCGCCGCGACTGTTTACCCGTTTCAGAGGTTGGTTCAGGCGGTCCGGATCATGGTGGATGTCGACGAAGTTCAGGCCCTTGTGACAGGCGAAGCCTTTGGTCACCGGGTGTTCCCGATCCGGCAGCAGGCGGCTGACACGGCCGTCGGTGACTTCCGCCAGCAGGCCACAGGACGGCTCGCAGACACGGCAAAAGGTGGATTGAAGGCGGGTCGACATGGCGCTCTCCTCAGCAGGCCGGCGTTCTGATGGCCGGCTCATGGGGTGGGGTCAGGACAGTGAATCAGGATCATAGTCAGGCCTTCACTGGCAAGGCCCGAAACAACGGTTTGGCTTTGTATCATAAACGGGTGACTGACTGGTTTCATCCTTGGCAACCGACCCACACACTCTGGCTGGTCACGGCCACCGGACCCGCTCCGGTAGCCGCATTTTACAATCCCCTACCGATTCAAGTTCCTACTATGTTGGACATAACAAGAACGAAACAGGCTAGTCGAGGCAGTCATGGGCGAATTCACAGGCACCGTTTATTACCGGCAACGGAGCATTCTGGTGGTGACCCCGACGTTCGTCGCGCCCGCCGGTGATCGTACCCTGCGCCGTCCCACGGTGCGCCTGCTGCTGGCCGCCTCCGGCACTTTCCAACTCACTTTTCAGGATGGCCGGCAGATGGAGGCCTATGCGGTGCTGCTGGCCCCGCAAGCGGCGCTCAAGCTGGTCCAGGCGGAGCAGGTGGATTTCGCCCTGTTCGATTTTGCCGCCGCCTCGCCGGAATACGTGGCACTGGAGCCGCTGCTGGAAGGGCGCGAAGTGCGCGTGCTGGATCCCGCCCATTTCCAGCCCCTGCAAGCCCGGCTCATGGCAGCCCAGGCCGGCAGCCTCAACTGCGCCGAAGTCACCGAGCTGGCCGACCATGCGGTGGAAATCCTGACCGGCCGACGTCCTGCACCGCTGGCGTTCGACACCCGGGTGATGAAGGCCCTGGAGCTGATCGAGCAGCTGCCGCTGGCGGAGATCAAACTGGCGCGACTGGCTCAGGCCGTCAATCTGTCACCAGACCGCCTGCGCCACCTGTTCCGGGCCTGCACCGGTTCCACCGTGTCGCAATACGCCCGTTCTACCGCCGTCTGGCATGCCCTGATGCTGCTGTCCGACCAGCGCTCCATCACCGATGCCTCCCACGCTGCCGGCTTCCATGACGTCTCCCACTTCTACCGTTCCTACGCGGATCTGTTCGGCATCAGCCTGTCGGAGAAGAACAATATCCGTAAATTTCGCAGGGTACGCTGTTTCTAGAGCGCTTGAGGATACGCGTTGTTTCTGGGGCCTGCGCTACAACTGAGATACGCGCTGTTACCAGCCATATTTGACGCCCGCAGCCGCAGCCCGTAACAATGGCGCCATTGCCTGCCGTAGGAATCCCCATGATCCGATCCGTCACTCGAGCTGATGCCGAACGTATCGCCGAGATTTACAACCACTACATCCTCCACACCATCATCACGTTTGAAGAGGAAGCGGTGACGGTGGACGAGATCGCCCGTCGCATCGCCAACACTCAGGCCGCCAAACTGCCCTGGCTGGTGATCGAGGAAGACGGCGTGATCGCGGGCTATGCCTACGCATCAATTTGGCGGGAACGCGCGGCCTATCGCCACACGGCGGAAAGCTCGATCTATCTGGCGGATGGTTATATCGGCAGAGGTCTGGGTTATCAGCTGTATCAGGCCCTGCTGCTGCAACTGAAAAACGGGGGTTATCATGCGGTGATTGGCGGCATCTCACTGCCCAATCCGTCCAGCATCACCCTGCACGAGAAATTCGGCATGAGCCAGGTGGCACAGATGCATGAAGTAGGCTGTAAATTCGGCCGCTGGATTGACGTCGGCTATTGGCAGACGCTGTTGTAAATCCCAGTAACAAAACCGGGAAGAGATGAAGTACCCATGAATGGCTTGACCCCCGTTATCCGACAAACCGATATCGGACCCTTGGTGGTAGGTTCCTACCGCTGCGATACGCGCTCCACCTATCTTGATCTGCAGGAATTTGTCGAGGACTCCGTGTTCGAATTCATGGACCGGCTGTGTCATTTCAATCTCGACGCCCGGCCATCGCTGATGGAATTCACTGTGCGGCGCCAGCTGAATCCGGATGTGATCGGCTATGGCCAACGACTGCTGCACCTGATCCAGGCCGACACCTTTGAACGGACGCTGGATTTGCCGTATCTGTACACGTACTTTGCGCCGGATTTTCGCGTGTTCATTTTCGACAATGGCCAATCCTACCTGGCGGTGTTCGTCACCACTGACAACGGATAATACCGAATTTTATATGCCCATTCTGAACCAGCTTGATGATTCCCTGATTCCCGCGCTCCACCAGCTGTATCAAAACGAATGGTGGTCGAAAGGCCGCACACTGGACGAAACCGTTCGCTGCGTGCGCGGATCTTCGCTGGTGTTCGCCTGCGTTGAGGAGGGACAATTGATCGCATTCGCCCGGGTAGTAACCGACTTTGTGTTCAAGGCGTTTGTTTTCGATGTGATCGTGGCGGAATCCGCGCGCGGCACAGGCCTGGGCGAGCGCATGATCGACGCCGTTCTGAATCACCCGCAACTGACGTCGGTCAAGCATGTGGAATTGTATTGCAAGCCGGAGCTGGTGCCGTTTTACCAACGCTGGAATTTCACCACCGAGCTGGGGCCGATTCACCTGATGCGTCGCACGCAGCAGTGATGCTCGGCCCCCGCGTTCCGTCGGGCAAATCACGCAATATGACGGAATGCGCGCTTCTCCGGATTCGGGTCCAGATTTTCGCTGATCGCTTTTTGCAGCAGACGGAAATTCACTTTCTCACTCAAGCGATCCAGCCCCGGTACGTGGTAGTGCGCCAGCGTGCCAACGCGATTACCTGCCTGGTACACCTTCAACATCCGTTGCCAGAAACCATTGCGCGGCAGTTGATACGCATCCGCCAGTTCGTCGCCCAGACACAGCCGGCTCAATTCATATAGCAAGGCTTCCGGCAGATTGAACGGCGGCTGTCCCGCCAGTGCGGTGATGACCGCGTGCGCGAGCTGACGACTTTCCTCATTGGGATTGCGTTGACGCTGCTTGATGCGTTCGTACAGATAAATTTCTTCCGCCAGGGATTCGGTGTTGATGCTGTCGTCGACGCCATTCAGATAAGCGCCGTAACGCCACAGGTGATGTAGCGCGTCTTTATCGTCCTGGCGCAAATGCGCGCCCATGCGCTCCATGCCACGAATCGCCAGATAATCAAATTCGATCACGGTGAACGCCATGTCTTCCTGGTTGATGGGCTCGTCGTAGAGCTCCACTTCCCAGCCACGACCGCGCAGATATTTGCGCACCATTGCATGCAGCAGCCGCACTTCCATGATGGTGCGATGGCCCTGAAAGCCGGGGCGCAAACCGTTCGGCACATTCATGTTGTGGCTCATCTGCGACGTTTCATAAATGCGTTTGAGCACGTCCTGATGCAAACGGCCGGTGGCGATCAATACATGGGCCGCCTTACTGAGGGAGTAGCCTTC
Organism: Dongiaceae bacterium; assembly: GCA_035539495.1. GTDB lineage: Bacteria > Pseudomonadota > Gammaproteobacteria > Pseudomonadales > Ketobacteraceae > Ch67. The sequence goes on along the minus strand of DATLII010000075.1, from coordinate 1,422 downwards.
CACCAGGCTGCTCACCAGCAGCGCCGTTGCGCGCACGTTGGCAAATGCGAGATTCACCCGACGCGCCTGCTCGATCCGATCCCAGTCCACCCAACTCGGCACGCTGTGCGCGTGATCGACGAAAGCCTGAAATGCGCCACCCTCGGAACGGGCGCGGGTATAAACCTCATCCACCATCTGCGATGGCCGGCGCCGGTCGATCAGCGCGGCCACGGCATCAGCCAGCGGATCACAGGTGTAACGCATACGGTCCAGATTTTTATCGGAATATTTTTCCTGCCAGGCGGGATTGAACTGCATGACAACTCCAGAGCGATCAGTGGTGGCTGCAAAACAGCCTTGTGTTTGCGACTGCCTCAACCATAATACAAGTAATTACTTACATTAAACTTGGTTTTGCGGAGGACGCATGAACCGCAATACGACAGAGAGCGAGAGTGCGCGCGAAAGCGACCAGGATCCTCGCAAACCCTTGACCCGAAAGGCCCGAACTAAGGCGGCTACCGACGCTGACAAACCAGCGGCTGGGGGCAAAGCCAAAAAGTCTGCCGACGCCAAACCGGCGCGGCCACTGAAACAACCCAAGCAACCCCGCGCCCAGCGCACGGTGGAGCGGATCGTCGAAGCCACCCGCGCCCTGGTGATCGAGCGCGGCGTGGACGCCCTCACCACTAACAAGGTAGCAGAGCGGGCCGCGGTGAACATTGCATCGCTGTATCAATATTTTCCGAACAAGGAAGCATTGCTAGGTGCAGTGCTCGATTCCTATTTCCGCACCATCACCCGCACCGCTAATGATTTGCTGGATGCGTTGGGCGAAGTGAGCGTCGAGGAATCCACCCGGCTGTGGGCACGATTGGCGATCGCGCAGTTTCGCGCCAACGGCGGCTTGATGGCGGAGTTACTCAGTAATTACAACCTGCTGGCCGCACTGCCGGTGGGGCGGGAATTGGAGTATCACCTGATGGAAGCCATGCGCCGCTTTCTGTTGCGGCAGCGCGACAAGCTGGCGGTGGCGGATCTGGATCGCGCTATCTATGTTGCGTTTCACGCCAGCACTGCGGTGCTGACGCGGCATCTGCTGGAACCGACCGGTTATTACCGCGATGAGGAAATCGTAGAAGAACTGGCGCGCTTGATGGCGGCCTATTTATATCGGGGTGCTACTTAATATCAAGGCTACTTAATATCGGAAAACAACGCTGCAGCTTTTATTGCTTACTGAGCGGCCGCTTCGAACTTGCTCATAACCCATTGAAGGTGGGCGTCAAAAAAAATCCTGCAATCATGCGCACCAGTTCTTCCGCAATTTCTTCGTCTGTATAAAAAGGCGATGGCTCTGCCAAATGCCAGTTCAAAATGCTGATGCAGGCGATGTACGCGACTTCGATCGAACGATCAATATCAGGTGCTGTGATCATG
>DATLII010000074.1:0-4626 GCA_035539495.1 Dongiaceae bacterium | reverse complement strand
GGGTATCGACGATTTCGAGATTCTGGAAAAAGCGGACAGCGCCGGCGGCACCTGGCGCGACAACACCTACCCCGGCCTGGCCTGCGATGTGCCCGGCTATCTTTATACGTATTCGTTCGAACCCAATCCGGACTGCTCACGCCGTTATGCGGGCGGCGACGAAATCCAGGCCTACTTCCTGCGTGTGTTCAACCAATATCGATTGCAGAAGCACACCCGTTTCGGCCAGGAAGTACTGGCAGCGGTTCACACCGGTGGGGGCTGGCACGTCACCACGCGCAACGGCGATCAATGGGAAACCGACATTCTGATTTCCGCCGTGGGTGTACTGCATCATCCGCAGTATCCCGATATTCCCGGCCTGGACAGTTTCGCCGGCGCCTGTTTTCACAGCGCACGCTGGAATCATGCGGTTCCGATCGATGGCAAGCGTGTGGCGGTGATCGGTACCGGCTCCACTGCCGTGCAGATTGTCAGCGGGCTGGTGGACCGTGTGTCGCAACTGAAACTGTTCCAGCGCACCGCGCAATGGGTGCTGCCCGCGTTCGACACACACTACTCCGATTGGTCGAAAGAAATTCTGCGGCGCGTTCCGGTTCTGTCGAAATGGTTGTATCAACGCTACGACGACCTGTACCACGGCATTCTCGGCGGTGGCTTCAGTCGCGAGCGTGTGATCTTTCTCAATCTGTTTCGCATGATGGCGGAGCGGCATCTGAATCAGGTACGCGATCCGGAACTGCGTCGCCGGCTCACGCCCAACTACAGTTTCGGCTGCAAGCGCTTTATTCTGTCGGACCGTTTTTACGACGCCATGCAACAGCCGCAAACGCAGCTGGTGACCCACGGCATCCAGCACATCGAGCCTGCGGGCATTCGCACGATCGATGGCACCTTGCATGAACTGGATGTGATCGTGCTGGCCACCGGCTTCAAGGCACAACACTACGTGCGCCCGATCCAGATCACCGGCGACAACGGCCTTACTCTGGAACAGGCCTGGGCCGACGGCACCAAGGCCTATCATTCGGTGGCGCTGCCGGGCTTCCCCAACTTCTTCATGCTGCAGGGGCCTCACAGCCCCATCGGCAACTTCTCACTGATCCGGATTGCGGAAATGCAGTGCGGCTATCTGTTGCAGGTGGTCCAGAAAATCTGCCAGGGCGATATCCGCCGGTTGGCCCCCAAGGCCGACGCCACCGATGCCTTCAACCGCGACCTGCAAAAAGCGGCGCGCGACACGGTATGGATGGGCCCCGGCTGTCAGAGCTGGTATATCGATGCCCGCGGCAACCTCACCATCTGGCCCTATTCGATCCACCGCTTCGAAGACCTGATGCGGGCGCCGCGCCTGACAGATTACGATATCGTCACCTGACAGACGGGTGGCGCAATATCGCAATGGCCATCAAATAGTTAGCATTTCCCTGCGCATAGTGGCGCGCAATGCCCTAGGGAACACACTGGAAAGTCTGCAGAAACCCTCTACACTGATACAAAATAACAATTTTGTATTGATGCCCGTTCTGTATAAGAGGGTGCTCCCCAATGACGATCCTGCGGTACGTCGCTACCCTTGCCCTGCTATTGGTTGCATTGCATACCAACGCCGGGCCGGTTGTGCTTTCGGAACAGGACAAGGATGCCCCCTTCGGCGATCACGCCGAATATCTGCTGGATGACAGCCTGAACCTAACGCTGGATCAGGTCCGGCAACGAACCGATTTCAAGCCTGGCCATCGCACTGGCATCAACCTCACCTTCACCCAATCCCGGGCGTGGGTCCGCTTCGACATTCAAAATCCATTCCCCACCGAACAGGAACGGGTGTTGTACATTCGCGACTTCCTGTTGGACGAAGTGGTGCTGCATACCCCCAACGACACGCAAGGGAGCCAATACAGCACCATCACACAGGGCCGCCATCACCTGGAAAATCGCCACCAGGAACCCAGCCGCTTCTTCACGTTCCGGGTAAAGGTGCCGGCGCACAGCCAATACACCTACTACCTGAGCGCCACCAGCGCTGACAGCTTCTCCCTGCCCTTGTATCTCGCCACGCAGGAAGGCCACCAGGATTTCATGATCCGGGACAGCATCCAGGTCACCCTGTACTGCGGCCTGATCCTGACCAATATCTGCTTCGCCCTGTTCATGCTGGGCACCCTGCGGGAGCGTCCGCTGGTGTATTACCTGGGCTTCCTGGTTTTCCACCATTTGCTGGCGCTGCCCACCATCGAAGGCTTGCCCACCGCCGTCGCTGGCATTACCAACTTGTATTGGGCCGGCCAGGGCGGCCTGGTCTATCTCAACATCGGCATCACGTTCGCCGTGCTGTTCACCCGTGATTTCCTTGAAGTGAAAACCAAGGCGCCGTCTCTCTACCGTATCAGCAACGCATTGCTGGTGCTGATGATCCTGAATGTGCTGCAGACCGCGTTCCTGCCGCACTTCTACGCCTCCATCGGCACCTTGGTGCTGGACATCATCGCCGGCACCGGCATCCTGTATGTCTGCTTCCGCGGCGCCATTCTGCATCTGCGCGAAGGCAAATTATTCCTGCCGGCCTGGAGCGCCTGCATCATCGGCGCCGGCATCCACGGCATGCGCCTGATGGGCGTGGCGGAGATCGACACGTTCAACACCTACGCCTGGCCGGTGGGCGTGATTATCGAATCCATTCTGTTCTCCTACACCATCGCCCATCGGGTGAATTCGGAACGCGCCGAGCGTCTGAAAACGCAAACCCTGTTGGTGAAAAACGAGCGCAGTTTGCGACTGACACAAGAACAGCTACTGCAAGCGGAAACCGCCGCGAAAGTAGAATTGGAAGAGCAAGTGCGGCTGCGCACCAAAGACATCGCGCTGATTCTGGCGGATCTGGAACATCAGAATCGCAGCCTGGTGGAATTGTCGATCAATGACGGCCTGACCAAGGTGCGCAACCGCCGCTTCTTCAACGACCGCTATCCACAGCTCTGGAAAGACGCCATGGCCCGTGGCAAGTACCTGAGCGTGGTGATGGTGGATATCGATCACTTCAAGGCCGTCAACGATCAACACGGACACATGGTGGGCGATCAATGTCTGGTGGTGGTGGCTGATGCGTTGAAACAGATCGTCAGCCGACCCACGGATGTAGTGTGCCGTTACGGCGGCGAGGAATTTATTCTGGTATTACCGGACACCGATCCCACCGCTGCCAGTTGGGTGGCCGAACGCTGTCGCAAGAAAATCAGCGATGCGCAAATCGAGTTGCACGGTGTCACGCTGACCCTGACTGCCAGCTTGGGCGTGGCCGGCATGGTGCCGGTGGGAGGAATGGACTCTGCCAGTCTGGTAGCCCGCAGCGACGACGCGCTGTATCAATCCAAAAACAACGGGCGCAATCGCGTAACAACGGTGGACGGCCCAAAGTTACATAGCAACACCCTCAGCATTTCCCGCAACCGGCCTGTCTGACGGCGTCACTCCGGCTGATGGCAGGCCACTGCCAGTTTGTTGCCTTCAGTATCGCGAAAATAGGCGCCGTAATAATGCGGATGATAGTGCGGCCGTAATCCGGGCGCGCCTTCACAGGTGCCGCCGTTCGCCAGTGCGATGGCATGCAGTTCCCGCACCTGTTCCCGCGACGACGCCAGCAACGCCACCATCTGCCCATTGCCCGCCTGATGCGGCTCACCGTTGAACGGTTTGCCAATCACCAGCAGCGGACGCGCGCCACCCGCACTGTGCCATCCTGCCCAGGCATTATCGGATTCGCAGAAACGCAGCTCAATTCCCATGTGCTGCGTCAATGCGCTGTAAAAACGATAAGCCCGATCGAAATCGTTAACCCCGATAAATATGTGAGAAAACATGCTGGCTTCCTGGCGGGCGTTCAACGTGCCGCTCTTCCATTAAAGCGCCGCGCGCAGCTGCTCGCGTTCCTGCGGACTCAATACCTGTGGCTGCACAATCGGCGTCTTGAGGTCTGCTTTGAAAAATGGCGTACTGCGATAACTGCCATTCAACCGCCCCCGCGCCAACATGACTGCTGTACGCACCACCGCGCCCACCAAGCCTTTCTGTTTCAGATTGCCGCCTTTCGCGCTTTTCGTGAATGCCACCGCGCGTATCGGCCCAAACGCCATCTCCAGCGATTGACCATCCTGATCCAGGCAGGAATGCACTAGCCCTACGAATGCAAACTGGGGATTGTCCAGCGTGTTGCCGATGGGTGTATTGCAGCAGCGGGCATACCAGCGCATCAGGCCTTTTTCTGACAGGCGCATGCAAGCCAGATTTTCCACGCCGGCGGTAAAGGTGATCGAGCGCGGCAGTGTCTGCACGATTTCGCTGCCGCCGTATCGATCGAGTATGTCGTGAGGACGTTTCAGGAAATGCGCGAACGACTGGCAATCCTTGCAATAACATACCAGGCGGTTGGCGGGGCCACTGCTGCTATCGAAAGCTCCACGTACTGCACCGCAGGAACAACGGATGGGATGGGGCATGAGCGTGTCTCCTTATCTGAGCATTACCATCTGATGCAATTTTTCACTTCGTCCGATTCCTTGCCCGACTGCGTTACCATCGAATCCAGCACGCAGCGGTTGGTGTAACTCTCTTTCATATTATCCGGCA
>DATLII010000073.1:0-2707 GCA_035539495.1 Dongiaceae bacterium | reverse complement strand
TTTGTGGCAGCTGGAGCCACAGAGCACCGCTTATCACATCAGCGGTGCGTTGAAACTTAAAGGCGCGTTGGATGTTGAAGCATTGAAAGCCAGCTTCGATGCGTTGGTGGCGCGCCATGAATCCCTGCGCACTCTATTTCGCGCCAGTGATGATGGTCTGGCTGAGCAGCTGATTCAGCCGGAAGCGCAAGCCTGGATCGAGGAAATCGATCTGACTAATGCCGATATAGCACGCGATGCACACGTGCAGACGGTCGCTGCTCAACTACTGCAAACACCGTTTGATTTGACCAACGGCCCTTTGCTGCGAGTAGGGTTGATTCGCGTCGCCGTGGATGAGCATGTCCTGGTCGTGGTCATGCACCACATCATTTCGGATGGCTGGTCCATGCAGATCATCGTGGACGAATTCGTGACGCAGTACAGCGCGCGGGTTCAAGGTCAGGCGCCACAGTTGTCGTCGTTGCCGATTCAATATGCGGATTACGCCGTGTGGCAACGCAGTTGGCTGGAAGCCGGTGAGCAGGAACGGCAACTGACGTACTGGAAAAACCAGCTCGGTGATGAACACCCGGTGCTGCAATTGCCGACGGATCGTGCACGCCGTCTGGATGGCCGCTACACCGCGGCGAACTACACGCAGGTATTGCCGGACTCCGTGCTGCAGGGTTTGCAGAAGCGCGCGCAAGCGGAAGGCGCCACCCTGTTTATGGTGCTGCTGGCTGGCGTGCAAACGTTGCTGCACCGCTACAGCGGACAACCTGATATTCGCGTCGGCGTGCCGATTGCCAACCGGCATCGTGTCGAAACGGAAGGTCTGGTCGGATTTTTCGTTAATACCCAGGTGCTGCGCACGCGATTGCACGGGCGGCAAAGTCTGGCACAGGTTTTAAAACAGGTGAAGGACGCCGCACTGGGTGCACAAACGCATCAGGATCTGCCGTTCGAACAGTTGGTGGAAGCGCTGCAACCTGAACGTAACCTGGGCATAAATCCGCTGTTCCAGATAATGTATAACCACCAACGCCTGGACGATGGCGCATTGCAGCAATTGCCAGGTTTGACGTTGGAAGACTACGCGCTGGGTGAACAGGGCGCGCAATTTGAATTGACGGTGGATACGGCGGAAGACGCCCAAGGCCGTATTCATATCAGCTTTACCTACGCCAGCGAGCTATTCGAAGCAAAGACGATCGAACGGATGGTCGGCCACTACATAACGCTGTTGCAGGTGCTGGCGACACAACCGGAATGGGCGATCGGTGATGTATCCCTACTGACGGATGCAGAGCGCACGCATCAGCAGGCGTGGGGCGAAAACAGAACAGTCTATTCTGACGTTCGACCCGTGCACCAATTGATTGAACAACAGGTGCAACAACGTTCCCATGCAACCGCGCTGATATTTGGCAATCACCAACTCAGTTACGCTGAACTGAATGTGCGCGTAAACCGTCTGGCGCATCATCTGATTGGATTGGGCGTCAAACCGGAAGTGAAAGTGGGTGTTGCGATAGAACGTTCGCTGGAAATGGTGGTGAGCCTGCTTGCCATTCTGAAAGCGGGCGGCGTTTACCTGCCCCTGGATCTGGAATACCCGCAGGACCGGTTGGCCTACATGGTGGCCGACAGCGGCCTGACATTACTGCTGACACTCAGTACATCAAGAAACCGCGTTCCGGTTTCCGCCGCGGTGGATGTCGTGGCGCTGGATCACTTGGATTTAAGTGCGCAGCCCGAACACAATCCAACAATTGCTGTGCATAACGAGCATCTGGCGTATGTGATTTACACCTCCGGCTCCACGGGCAAACCCAAAGGCGCTGCGATCCGTCATGGCTCGCTGACGCGCTGCATGACCTGGATGCAGCAAACCTACACATTAACCACCGCAGACACCGTGTTGCACAAAGCGCCGTTCGGCTTTGATGTATCGGTGTGGGAAATTTTCTGGCCGCTGACATCGGGTGTGACGCTGGTGGTTGCCAATCCGGGCGATCAACGTGATCCGGCCCGGATCATCGACTTGATTCGTCGCCATAACATTACGACGCTGAATTTTGTGCCCGCGATGTTGCAGGCATTTCTGGCCCAGGACGGCATCGAAGCCCAAACCCGTTTGCGTTATGTCATCTGTGGTGGCGAAGCCATGCCGGCTGCGACGCAAAGCGAAGCATTAAGCCGGTTGCAGGGTGTCAGCCTGCAGAATCTTTACGGCCCCACGGAAACCACCATCCATGTAACCCGCTGGACCTGTCGGGACGATGGCCACAGCCAGGTGCCGATCGGACAACCGATTTCCGAAACGCAGGCTTATGTGTTGGATGAATCACTAGGGCAGGTACCGCAAGGCGTGGCGGGCGAGCTCTATATCGGCGGCGAACTGTTGGCGCGCGGCTATCTGGGCCGTGCGGGTCTGAGCGCGGAGCGGTTTATTGCCGATCCCCTGAGCGAAAACGGTGGCCGTCTCTATCGCACCGGCGATTTGGTGCGTTGGAACGCAGAAGGCCAGTTGGAATATCTGGGTCGTATCGATCATCAGGTGAAAGTGCGCGGTTTCCGGATCGAACTGGGTGAAGTGGAAGCACAATTGCTGGCACAACCGGATGTGCGGGAAGCGGTCGTCGTGGCGCAAGCCGGTCCTGCAGGCGCGCGGCTGGTGGGCTATGTGTCGGCGCATGCAGATCAGGTGATTGAACCGCTGGTG
>DATLII010000072.1:0-3814 GCA_035539495.1 Dongiaceae bacterium | reverse complement strand
GATCTGTTGCCGCATTTGCAGTTTCCATTGCGCTGCCAGCCCCTGTGCGATGGCGTTATCGAAATCTACGAACGCGAATGCTGCTGTCACCACTTCCACCTAACGGATCTGCTCGATCGCCTGCGTGACGTTCTCGAGGTTTTGCCGATACCGCTGCCGGATCCCATTCCTGACCCCATTCCTGGCCTCACGCTTGGCGCTGGCCAGGTTTCATTGACATCTCGACAACTGCGCGCGAAGGCGCGTTCGATACAGCAACGTAAAACCAGCCTGGACTTTGCTGCAATTCCGCCAGTACAACTGCATCGCGATTATCTGACGCTACGATCGCTGTCCAGCGAACTAGCAAATAGCTACGTACTGGAGCGTCCGTATCTATTCCCCTTCTTCTGCCACTGCTCGGTACGCAAGGTTGGTCAGACATCGCTGCAACCGGGCGGCCATTTCGATTTCTGCTATTTGCATGTGCATCATCATCCGCATCATGGGCATTGCGCCTATACCTACGCATACAGAATCAAGCAGATGATCAATGGTGTGTTAACCGTGGTCTACGACGGTGTTGCTGCTCACGAGTATTTTGGCGCAGGCACACCGGCGAATATTCGCACTTACAATCCGCGTGCGCGTGTTTGTGCTGATGGCCCCGGCGATGCTCCGCCCAATGGTGGCGTGCCGTTCGTCATGCTTGAGCATGTTGGCGCTTACGGATCTTTCCACTTCAATTTCCCAGCACAGACCGCTGTTTCTCAAGTGGGTGCATTGGATCTAAATGATGGTACCTACACCACGTCCTATGCACCTGATTGCCCATGGGGCGGTGGACTTGGATTGCGTCTGTGGTTCTCGCCGGAGCTAGAACCGATTGTCAAATACTATCGGCTGAAGGTATTTGCCGTTAGCGATTTGGGCACGCCAGTGGGTGCGCCGACCGTGCTGAACGATACCGTCACATGGGATAAATTGATCGACATTCCCGGTGATACGGTGCGTGCACCGGAAAATCTGGGACCGCTCGTGGTTGGCACGGAGAGCGATCTGTTCAAGGTGCCGTATTGGAGTTCACCCGATCATCGCTATCTGAGTGGACAGTTCCACCAAGTGTGGGATACCGCGCGCACTGTATTTCCCGATGGTAAATATATGCTGGTGATTGAAGTATTCGATGCGGCCGGCAATCGCATCAAACCGAACGGTGCCGTAGGCCCCGGCACGGCGCAGCCCTTCGAGTTTCGGCGCTGGAGTTCGGCGAGCGACACCGATCCGGTACCGTTTGCTGATGCGGCTCATGTCTTCTGGGTGGACAACACACCGGTGGGTGGCGATATCGTTGATCTGCGCAAGAGTGGCATTGCCAATACGGCCGAATGCCAGTTTATGTCGGGCACAGCCAACAGTACGTTTGCGATCGGCTTCAAGGCTTTCCACCTGCATGGTGTTGAGCACGCAGGCAATGGTGATGACAACTCGTTTATGTGGCGGTATGGCATCACCTGGCAGCGTGGCTTGAACGGCGATACAGGTACGCTTGGGCCGGCGCCATCGGGCGGCAACGATCATACAGATGTTGGCGAAACCGGCGGACCGGTGTCATCGGGTAGTGAAACCTTCGGCAATATGCTGGATGAACACACCAAGTGCACATTCAGCGTCACGTTGCGTGTGTTTGCGAAGCATTTCACCGGAGGCGGTCGCATCCAGCAGTACGACTATCAGGAAACCGCGTCGTTCGCGCTGGAAATCACAAGCTAGAAAATTGGTAGTGGGGATGCCAGCGTCGCAAAACGCTGGCGTCTTGCATCAGGACACCGCGGGTACGGAAGGTACGGCCGCATTTTCATTAATCGCATAATTCGGAAATATCCATTTATCCAGAATTACCAGCATGTGCGGCATCATCAGAAAGTCATACGCCAGCGCGATCAAAATGTTGGTGGCCATCAGAATCGCCATGGTCTGATTCGGGCCGAAGATCGAGAAAATCAGAATACCCATCCCGCACGACAGCACCACCGTGGTTAACACCAACGCTGAACCGGTTTCTTCCAGCACTGCTTCCAAACTCGCCAGCGGCGACATGCCGGCGCGGCGATTGCGAATATGACGACTCAGGATATGCACGGTGTCATCCACCACGATGCCCAGCCCGATAGAGAAGGTGCCGGCCGCCGCGATATCAATCGTATTCACCGTGCCACCCCAGAGTCCGAAGATCACCGTACCGGGAATGGTGTTGGGAATCATCGCCACGATGCCCAAGCGGAAACTGCCGAGGAAAATGCCCAGCAACAGGGAAATCACCAGGCCTGACGTCAAACCGCTGAGAAACATGCTCAGCGTCACTTCATAACCCAACACGGCGAACAACACGGAATGGCCAGTGACGCCCACGGTTGCGTTCGGTGCGTTGTCGGCAAACCAGGCGCGAATGGCCTGTTCCAGATTGATCAAGTCGTGGCTGCGCATTTTCGGCACGCCTGCCACCATAGTGGCCGCCGACAATTCATCGTTCAAACCAATCGCCTGCGGAATGGCATTGGCGGACGACATTTCGTAAAGATTCCACAGATCAGCAATTTCATGGGGATTGATTGGTGTCGCCGACCACTTTGCGTTGCTTTCATGCAGATTGCGTTTCAGCAATTGCAGATGATCGAGGAAGCTGGTCTGGTACGAAATTTCCGGGCGCGCTTCCAGCCAGGATTGGAAACGCGTCATGGTGTCGATAAAGGCTGGATCGAAAATACCGTCGGGATGGCCGCTGTCGATCTGAATCGTAATCGGATAGTGCGTATCGAAATATTGCTCCGATACTTTCACGGCCTGTCGGATCGGCGTGCTGGAGTCAAAGTATTCCAGCGGATCATTGTGGAAGTCGCTGAGCAGCATGCCGGCGGACAGGAAAAAGCTGATACCGTAAAAAGCCCAGGCGCGCGGGCCTTTCATATCGCGTGCGATAGCCCAGATGCGTCTGACCAGGTGCTGGAATATATCCGGCTCCCGCGCGCTGTTGGGGGGTGCAATTCGAACGGCCAATACTGGCGTGATGGTGACGGCCGTGGCGAACGAACAGATTACGCCGATGGTGGCGATATAGCCGAAGGTAGTGAATACCGGCGAATCGCCCACACCCAGGCTGATGAAGCCGATGGCGATGGTAATACTGGTGAGAAACAGCGCGACCACGTTGCCGTGCATGGATTCCATCATGGTGTCGATATTGCTGTTGTTCACCATTTGATGTCGCGAATAGCTCATCAATAAGTGAATGATGTCCGCAAGCGACACAATGAAGGCAATGGCGAACGCCAACCCTGACGTCTGGTTGATGACGAAGCCCAGGCTGCCGGCAATACCAGCGGTGATCCACAGCGCCACCACGATCGACACGATGCCGGAAAATACCAGCCACCAGGAGCGCAGGAAGAAATACAGCAGCACCAAACCGCTCAGCAGTACCAGTGGCATCAGGTACACACAGTCGTGCAGCAGGGCTTCGTTCAGCGCATGTTTGATTTCCACCGATCCCAACAGATAGGTGGCTTCCAGCGGAGCAAATTGCGCTTTCTGGTCCGCCAGAATGGCCTGGATGGCGGGATAGTTGCTGGTAATGGCGTCGGCGTCGCGGAAATACACATAAATCGCGGAGATCTGGCGGTCCTTCGACAACACGGCGCGGTTGTGAGTCGCGGCATCGGCCAATTGCCCCAGCAGCGCATCGCTGGCATGGGCTTCCTTACTCAGCAAGGTGTAAGCCGACAGGATGTCGGAGGTTGGTGAGCTGACCGCGTGGCTGAGCAGGGAGTTCACTCGT
>DATLII010000071.1:0-6462 GCA_035539495.1 Dongiaceae bacterium | reverse complement strand
GTTCCGTCGCGCCGTGCTCAAGGATCCGCTGCGCATGAAGGCGCTGCAGAAGGGCCTCGACCTCGGTGAAGGTGTCGCCGATGTTGATGGTGCCGTGGTTGTGCAGGCCGATGATGTCGCCGGGCCAGGCTTCTTCCAGATGCGCGCGTTCGCCCGCCAGGAAGGTCAGTGCGTCGGAGATGCGCACTTCCTTGCCTAGGCGCACATGTTTCATCTTCATGCCTTTTTCGTAGTGGCCGGAGCACACGCGCATGAAGGCAACGCGGTCGCGGTGTTTCGGGTCCATGTTCGCCTGGATTTTGAAAACGAAGCCGGTGAAGCGTTCGTCGGTGGCTTCCACGGTGCGCTTGTCGGTATCGCGATGCAGCGGTTGTGGCGCCCATTCCACCAGGCCGTCCAGCATGTGGTCGACACCGAAGTTGCCCAGCGCGGTGCCGAAGAACACCGGGGTCAGTTTGCCGTCGAGAAATTCCTGCTGATCGAATTCGTGGCTGGCGCCGCGCACCAGTTCCAGTTGCATGCGCAGGTCATCGGCCAGATCGCCTACTGCTGCATCCAGTTCAGGATTATCGATGCCTTTGATCGGGCGCACGTCTTGAATCGTGTGGCCCTGGCCGGTGGCGTACAGGTAGATGGTGTCCTGGTACAGGTTGTACACGCCCTTGAACAGCTTGCCCATGCCGATGGGCCAGGTGATGGGCGCGCATTTGATTTTCAGGATGCGCTCCACTTCGTCCAGCAGGTCGATGGGGTCGCGGATTTCGCGATCCATCTTGTTGATGAAGGACAGGATCGGCGTGTCGCGCAGGCGGCAGACTTCCATCAGCTTGATGGTACGCGCCTCGACGCCCTTGGCGCCGTCGATGATCATCAGGGCGGAGTCCACCGCGGTGAGGGTGCGGTAGGTGTCTTCGGAGAAGTCTTCGTGGCCCGGCGTGTCCAGCAGGTTGACGGTGCAGCCCTTGTAGGGGAACTGCATCACCGACGTAGTCACCGAGATCCCCCGCTCCTTTTCCATCTCCATCCAGTCGGACGTGGCATGGCGGTCGGAGCCCCGGCCCTTCACGGTGCCGGCCACCTGGATCTGGTTTCCGTACAGCAGCAGCTTTTCGGTGATGGTGGTTTTACCGGCGTCCGGGTGCGAGATGATCGCAAAGGTGCGGCGTTTTTTGACTTCGTCCAGATGGCTCATGATGACCTGTTCGGGGTGCTACGGCGGGTGGAAAGGCGGGGATTATACCTGAATAGAGGGATACCTGAATCGGCAGCTACCTGAATCGGGTGGATGGCGGGGACCCGGCGAATTAGCCGGCAGGCTGGGGGCCCACCGGCTTGGTATTACAGGTCGAGCGGCATTACGGATTGATCCGAATGCCCGGGCTGATCATTGGAGCGGCCTTCACACCGGCGTCAGTACAAACCCCTGCTTGGGGAAATGCACATGCAGCGTGCCCAGGCCTTTTTCTTCCCGCGCCAGAATCCAGCGGCTGGGTGTGCTGCCGGCCAATGTGCCGACGGCGGGCACCTGGCCGTAATCCGACGGCGCGATGCTGACACGTTTGCCGATCAGCGGATCGGTGCGGTGTTCCGGATCGATCGGACGCGGTTGTGCATCACGGGCAATTTGCAGCGCCTGCTGCTGATCGATCGCGCGGCTGGTGCCGTGGCCGAAGGCTTTCATGCGATTCATCCATGCGATGGTTTTCGGGTAGGCGTTGATCATGCGGGATTCACCCAAATCGCGAATGAACCACAAGCTGTGATACGTGGAAAAATCCGCGTGATTGGGTTTCGCACCGAACAGAAAATCGTGCTGCAGACGTTGTTCTACTTGCGCAATGTGTTCCAGCGCTTTGGGGCGAGCATCGCGAAAGCCCACCATTTTCACTGTCATGCTGCGGCCCAGTTTGATGCGATCCCAGGCGAAGCGAAGCAGATCCAGAAACGACATGGATTCGCGCGCTTTTTTATTCATTTTTCGACTGCCGCCCGCCAGGATGCAGGCGAAAAAAATCTCCAGGTCCACCGGCGCCACATAGGCCTGCACTTCTGCGCTGCAATTTTCCAACGCCAGTTCCGGCTTGCCGGCGCGTGCTGCTATTTCCGCTGCGATGATGCGCGAATCGCAAAACACATCAGCACCTGCCTGCGCCACGGGCACCTTGCGATAACCACCTGCCAGTTGCGCCAGATGCGGGCGCGGCGGCATTTCCCGCGTCACCACCGACATCCAGGGCACCTGCGCATAGCCGAGCATCGTGCGCATTTTTTCCGAGAAAGGAGACATGGGATAGTGGTGCAGGATCAGGTCGGTCATGACGGCTCCGCAGTCAAATGGAAAAAGTGAACGGCAGTGTCCGCTGACGCAAGGGACCGGTCAATGGTGAAATCAGTCAGCTTTTTTTGTATTCCAGATATGACGTGGCCAATTCCGCCAACCAGTCCATAAAGACTTGCGCGCGGCGAGAAAGATGACGTCGATGCGGATACAACAATGTCACCGGCATGGGTTCCGATTGGAAATCCTGCAGCACTTCCATCAGCTCACCCGATTGCAAATAGGGTTGCACACCCACCACGGGCGTCTGGATGATGCCCAATCCCGCCAGACATGCGTGCAGATAGGCGTCGGCATTGTTCACGGTGAGCGAACCTGCCATCGCAATGTTGCTATAGCGTTGTCCGTCCCAGTATTCCCAGCCTTCGGATTTAGCGCCCAGCGCTGGCACGTAATGCACCAGACGATGCTGCGGCAAATCCTCCAGCGTTTTGGGTTCGCCCCATCGCGCAATGTAGCCAGGGCTGACGCAGTTGATGATGCGCATTTGCCCGAGCGGGCGCGCGATCAAACCAGAGTCCGTTAGCGATCCCACGCGCAGCACACAATCGAAACCTTCCTGAATCAGATCCACGCGGCGATCCGTGCTGCTTAATTCCAACTCGATGCCCGGATGCTGGGCGAGAAAATCCGGCAAGCGCGGAATCACCAGATTGCGCGCGATGCCGGTGGGCATGTCGACCCGCAAGCGGCCGGAAAGCGATGCTGGAGTCTGGTGGAACAGGCTGTCGAGTTCATCGGCATCCGCCAGCAGATCCAGGCAGCGGGCGTGAAAGGTGGCACCGTCCTGAGTAAGGCGCACGGTGCGGGTGGTGCGGTGCAACAGGCGCGTGCCGAGGCGGGTTTCCAGTTGCTGCACCGCCGCTGACACCACAGCCTTGGGCAGGCCCAGCGCATCCGCCGCGCCGGTGAAACTGCTGAGGTCCGCCACCCGGACGAAGATCTGCATTGCGGTCAGACGGTCCATGATTCAACCCTATTGTTCGCGATTTCAGAACAGTCTAACCATTGAACGCGGATTTATCAGGGCATATTCGATCAATAGACTGTCTTCATAGCGTTCCGACAATCATTCATGCAATCCATCTACTTACCATTAAGGGAGACCGCCATGAACACCAACACCCACCTGAAACTGAGCAACAAGATCGCCCTGGTTACTGGCGGCAGCCGTGGCCTGGGCCGTAATACCGCGCTGGCCCTGGCGCGCAACGGGGCTGATGTGATCCTGACGTTCCACAGCCAACAGGCCGAGGCCGACGCGGTGGTGCAGCAGATCGAACAGCTGGGGCAACAGGCCGTGGCCCTGCAGTTGAATGTGGCTAACAGCCAGGATTTCGCGGGCTTCTCCCAGCGTTTGCGGCAAGCACTGCAAAACCGCTGGCAGCGCGATTCCTTCGATTTTCTAGTGAACAACGCCGGCATCGGCATTCATGCGGCTTTCGCCGACACCACCGAAGCGCAATTCGATCAACTGGTGAATATCCAATTCAAGGGTGTGTTCTTTCTAACTCAAGCTCTGCTGCCCCTGCTGGCGGACGGTAGCCGGATCGTCAATATCTCCACCGGCCTGACCCGCTTCGCCCTGCCCGGCTATGCCGCGTACGCCGCCATGAAAGGCGCGATTGAAGTGCTAACGAAATATCTGGCGAAGGAATTGGGCCCGCGCCGTATTGCGGTGAATGTGGTGGCGCCCGGCGCGATCGAAACCGACTTTGGCGGCGGCGCGGTGCGCGATAACACACAATTGAATCAATTCATTGCGTCGCAAACCGCGTTGGGCCGGGCAGGCGTTCCCGACGATATCGGCCCTGCCATCGCCGCACTGTTGGCGGAAGACAACCGCTGGGTGAACGCGCAGAGAATCGAGGTCTCAGGCGGCATGTTCCTGTAAGACCCTATTTTCACTCAGGAAAATCCAGTCGGTTTTCTCTCGGGGATGCCGATCGATCATTTTTCGTCTATGCTGATAGAGGTATATGTATACAGTCGACAGGCTCGCCTGCGATGCAGTGGACGTGTGTGTTTTGGCAACTCCGGTTGGAGATTTGAATGACAAGCGTAGTAACGCCCGGGGTGATTGATCCCGCCTCGGAACGCCTGATCCGTGCTGTGCAGGACTTGTCTTTGGCGCGCACGATGGATCAGATCATGGAGGTAGTACGGTTTGCCGCCCGCGAAATCGTGCAGTCGGACGGCGCCTCCTTTGTATTGCGGGAAGGCGACGATTGCTATTACGCCGAAGAAAACGCCATCGCGCCACTGTGGAAAGGCCAGCGTTTTCCCCTGGCAACCTGTATCGGCGGTTGGGTCATGCTGCAACGGCAGCAGGCGATCATTCCTGACATCAGCGTCGACGATCGTATTCCCCAAGCCGCCTACGAACCCACGTTTGTGAAAAGTCTGGTGATGACGCCGGTGCGTCGTGCCAATCCGCTTGCTTCTATCGGTGCCTATTGGAGTGAACGCCGGCAGCCCACCGAAACCGAAACCCGCTTGCTGCAGGCATTGGCCGATACCACTGCGGTGGCGATGGAAAACGTCGCGGTGTATCAGGACCTGGAGCGACGGGTACAACAGCGTACCGAGCAATTGGAAGCCGCCAATCGCGAACTGGAAACCTTTGCTTATGCGGTGTCGCACGATCTGCGCGCGCCGCTGCGTGCCATCAGTGGTTTCAGCGACATGCTGATGGAAGATCACGCCGACCAGCTCAACGAGACTGGCCATGATTTGTTGGAACGCATTCAGACCACCGCGCAACGTATGCGCGAACTGGTCAATGGCTTGCTGGAATTGTCGAAAGTGAGCAAGGTGCCGGTGCAGCGGGAACGGGTGGATCTGAGCCAACTGGCCCATGAACTGACAACCGAATTGCGTCAGCACGAACCGGATCGAGTGATCGAATGCCATATCGAACCGGGTCTGCAAGTAGAAGGTGACGCAGGGTTGTTGCGACAGGCGCTGGAAAATC
Organism: Dongiaceae bacterium; assembly: GCA_035539495.1. Taxonomy (GTDB): domain Bacteria; phylum Pseudomonadota; class Gammaproteobacteria; order Pseudomonadales; family Ketobacteraceae; genus Ch67. The sequence continues at coordinate 1,150 of DATLII010000071.1, read as the reverse complement.
TGCTGTCCAATGCATTCAAATATTCGCGCGACCGCGACGTGGCTCGTATCGCCCTGCAACGGGATAGTAACAGTCCGGTTCAGCCCGCTTTTCTGCTACGCGATAACGGCGCCGGCTTTGATATGGCGCATGCAGGTCGTTTGTTCGCGCCGTTTCAACGTCTGCACTCGGCGGATGCGTTTCCGGGATCGGGTGTGGGCTTGGCGACAGTGCAACGCATCATTCGTCGTCATGGTGGTCAGATTCGCGCGCATGCTGCGCCGGATCAAGGCGCGGTATTCCATTTCACCTTGCCTGAAACGTGAAATTAGCCAGAAATTGAAGCGGCTCAGCCTGGGCCAGGCTGGCTGATCCAGCATTCTACCCGCGTGCTCAAGGCTGCCAGCATGTCCTCCACCGTCACGTCCTGTGGCGGATCCAGAATCAATTGCAAAATACTCGACGACACCAGATTGATCAGCAGATGCAGATCGGCTCGCGTTTCCCGAATCGGCGCGCCTGCACGATTGGCGGCTGCCTGGGAAAATTGCATCAGTACCGGCGTCAGATTCTTCTGTGCCGGCAGGTGGCTGGTATAAGGCACTTCATACGCTAAAACGGCCACTAACGCCTTTTCGTCCTTCAGCGTGCGATATATCTGCTCGATCCAGAAATGCACCGCATCCGGTGGCGGCGCATCCAGAATATCGCCCATCCGTTTTTGCAAGCGCGTCATCACCCGCGTCACCAGGGCTGTCGCCACTTGGGCCACGATGGCATCTTTGCCAGGAAAGTATTCGTACACCGACGCAATGCCAACGCCCGCCGTTTCCGCGATGCGATTGGTGGTGAGCGCGTGATACCCCTTCTGCCGCAAAAGCCGAGCACAAGCTTCCACAATCGCGTCGAACGTACGCTGTGATCGCTCCTGCGTCGGCCACTTTTTTGGTTCGATATCAAGCTTTTGCGCTTTCATCAGGGCAGACTCTTCGCCAATCCGTATAACCGAGTTTTTACGAGTAATTACTCGGATTATAGTGTCGGCATCAGATTCCGATGCAAGCACTTTCAGCGTAAGCGAACGGGAGCGACAGCGATGGACGGCGAACTCATCAGCAGCGACAACATTCCCGCGCAACCGGTGCGAATCGACGTGCATGCGCCCGATTCC
>DATLII010000070.1:0-5810 GCA_035539495.1 Dongiaceae bacterium | reverse complement strand
GCTTCCTGCTAGAATCCGCCGGCTTTTGGGTTCAGTCACTTTATTGAGGGGAAGTAGCATGCAATTCAATGATATCGGGCGGCGCGCGTTGGTAATGGGTGGCCTGTTGACGTCGCTGGCCTGGTCCGTGAACAGCCTGGCGGCAGCACCGGCCCGCCCGTTCGAGCTGGGTGTGGAAGTGGGCAGCGCGGAGCAGGAATATTCCCTGGATGAGCCCATTGGCGACAAAAGTGGCGATGAAACCGCGTTCCGCATGTACGGCACCTGGTTTCCACAGGGCAGTACTAATCCAACCAACTTGGGCGTAAGGGCCGGCTACTCCAATTTCGGCGCGGCAGAGGTGTACAAGTTCGATGTCGGCGTTGCCGAATACACGGTGGAATCCGACGTGTCGGCGTTCACCTTGGGCGGCGTGCTGGCCGCACCGATCGGCAAAAGTCCGTTGGAAATCTGGGGCGAGGCCGGCGTGGCGTTCTGGGATCTGGACCTGGATCAGAAAGCCTCGGTGCCGTCGTTGGGTGTGGGTATCACCGATGAAGTGGATTCCGATTCCGGCACGTCGCTGTATGCAGGCATCGGCGCGGGGTTGCAGTTGGGCAGAGGTTTCGGTGTGAGCCTGTCGGCGCTCTGGTTCAACATGGAGCCGGAGTACGGCGATCAGGATGTGGATCTGGATATTCGCGTGGTGTCGGCGGGTGCGTCGCTGCGGTTCTGATCGTTTTACGAGATAAATAGACCGAAAAAATAACGCCCGGGTGACAGCGCATTGCGCGCCATCACCCGGGCGTTTTGTATTTACGTTCTCTGCATTACATCCGCGTCGCGAATTCCACCCGCCAGGTGGTGAATTCCAGATCTTCCAGATCGGTATCCAGGTCCAGCCACTGTTCCACCACGGAACCGCGAATCGAGAAATAACGCGACACATCCCAACGGATACCCACGCCACCGCGATAGGTCAAACCGTCCAGGGATTTGGTGGGCGTGTAGGAATCGCAGTAGTAGCCCCACCAGGGATCGTACCAGCAGTAGGATTCGGTCGGGCCGTCCTTGATGTTGGTATCGACTTGCGTCCAGCCGAGGCCGCCTACCAGATAGGGCGTCACGTCGGAATCAAAAAAGTAGTAGGTGGCGTCGGCGTTGATCGAGAACACATCCATGCTGCTGGAGTAGTTGCGCGGACCGTTCAGGTTGCCGGCGGCGGCGGGTACGTGTGCGTCGTAGTCAACGTCACCCCAGTCGATGCTGCCGCCGAAACTCCAGTGTTCGTCCACGTTGTAGGAAAAACCGAAGCCGATGCCCAGATCGTCGTCGGTTTCCAGCGAGGCGCCACGTTCGCCATCGAAATCACTGCTCTGAAGATAATTGAGACGCAGATAGGCGTCAGTGGATTGGCCACGGTCGCTACGACCGGCCAGGGTCGGGGTGGCGTGGCACAGCACCAGTGCGGTGATGGCCAGGCCCTGCATCAGGCGAATTTTCATGGGAACATCCTTTTCTGGTCAGGTTGCGGAAAAGACGGGAGATCCGTACGGAGCATATTGACGCTGGGTGACGAATCCCATCTTGATGCAACGCAGCACTTGATGCAAAGCAGAATGAAGAGGCTGAGCTGCAAAGAGTTGGATGAAGCCGGCAAGCGCCGGCTTTAGCAATCAGCGGGTGGCGCTGCGTGCCAGTCGATACTGGCTGGGTGTTTGGCCGGTCCACTGACGGAAGGCGCGGGTGAAGTTGGCTGGGTCCTGATAACCCAACAGCGTGGCGACGCGCTGGATTTCCATGGCCTGATCATCCAGCAATTGAATGGCGTCGCGGCGCTTGGCTTCTTCCAGCAGAAATTTATAACTGGTGCCTTCTTCCTCCAGACGGCGACGCAGTGTGCGCGCGGTCATATTCATGTGCGAGCTGATGTCCTGCAGCGTGGGATAACCATCGGTGCCGAACACGATTTCGCGCTGCACTTTTTCGCGGACCCATTGCCCGTCGTCGGCCATCAGGGCGGCTTCACGATCGCATTGTTGCAGCGCGAAAGTCAGGCCGGTGGGATTGTGCATGGGCAGACGGTGTTGCAGCAGGCCGGCAGAGAAGCGGAACTGGGTGGTAGGCATGTCATAGCGCACCTGGCCCAGACGGGCCGCTACCTGATCGGCATACGGCGGACTGGGGAAATTGAACCAGACCTCCATGTCCTCGGGCTGGGCGTTGGCGAGCAGTTGCAGGCCGCGGTAAAAACTGGCGATCGCGGATTCATAGATCAGATGATCGAGCGGCGCGGGAATCGGCAGCACCAGCGACAACTGGATGGCACAAACCGGGCCTGTCAGATCGACGCCGACGACAAGGCCCCTCCCCAGAAGATGCCAATAGTCCTGACACAGCTGCACCACGTCGGCCAGCGTTTCGCTGCAGAGCAGGGCATAGCCCAGGCTGCCGAAAGCGGTGGGTGGCAGGCGCATCCCCACTTCAATACCCAGGCCGTTGTCGCCGATCCGGCTCACTAGGGCATCCACCAGCTGCTTCATCTGGGGGAAACTGAGTTCGACGTGGGGATCGGTCAACAGGGAGTCGGGTGCGCCGGCCTGACGCAGGATGGCTGCCACGTCGGCGCCGCGCTCGCGGGCGATCTGCAGGTAGGTCTGGGGAAAGCGGGCGGGTACGGCCTGCTGCCACCATTCGGATTTCCGCTTGCTCACGCGCTACCCCCGAGGGTGTGGTTGATGACGGCTGCGCCGGCTTTTTAGGCAATCAGGCGAGTATTAAACAGGTTGTATCCCGAAACAGTGGCCTTTGATGACAAGTATTCTGTCCGGATGGAATCTCATCACAATCGGCACGCCCGGAGATAATGCAGGCACCCAAGGTATTGAGTACGGGTTGCCAAGCCCCAGCTTCATGGCAGCACCCATACCGTTGCTCCCGTGGTAACGGTCGTCATGAAGTTGTTTTAGGCCGCTGCAGCGTCCCTGCAGCGGCCTTTCTTTACTAAGATGCACCCTTACCAAGATGTAACTGGTCCCCCTGCGTTTATCCGAATCTCTCGTCGAGGATTGAACATGAAAACAGTCGTTATCACCGGCGGCAATGCCGGCATTGGTCTGGCCACTGCGCAGCATCTCGCCCAGCAGGGTCAGCGTGTGATTCTGGCCTGTCGTGATCAGGCCAAGGCGGAACGCGCGATTCAGGGCATCCTGCGGCAAACCCCCAACGCAGACGTGCGGTTTTATCCGTTGGATCTGGCATCGTTCGACAGCATCCGTCAGTTCGCCACCCGCGTACAGCAGGATTTTCCCAGCATCGATGCGCTGATTAATAACGCAGGCGCTTATCCCACCCAGCAACAATTCACCCGCGACAATTTCGAACTGCAATTCGGCGTGAATTACCTGGGTCATTTTCAGCTGACGCATTTGCTGTTGCCGGCGCTGCAGAAAGCGGGCACGGCGCGGATCGTGCACCTGTCGTCGATCATGCACAATCTGGGGCGGATTGATTTCGATAGCTTCCGTGGCCGCAAGCGGTATTCCGGTACGTCGGCCTATGCGCAATCGAAGCTGGCGAATTTGTTGTTCAGCAATGAACTGGCGCGGCGGTTGCCGGCGGGCGTGACCAGCAATGCGCTGCATCCGGGTGGCGTGGATTCGGAGATTTACCGCGATCTGCCAGGCTGGTTGTACAAGATCTTTCTGAAACCGTTTTTAATCACGGCGGATCGCGCTGCCAGGTTGATTGCGGACATGGCGTTGGGCGAAAACTGGCGCGGTAAAAGCGGGCAATTCAAATCGGCGCATGGCCCGCTGCCGGTGTCGCGTCACGCCCGCAATCTGGATTTGAGCCGCCGCCTGTATGAAGAAAGTTGTGCCTTGAGTGGCGTGGGGCCGCTGTAATGTACGTAGGACATCTGGCGCTGGGGGTGGCCCTGAAAGCGCGCTACCCGAAGGTTCCCACCCTGGCCATTTTGCTGGGCACTGGCCTGCTGGATTTGCTGAACGGGATTTTCGTCGTGCTGGGCATCGACACGGTGACGCCCAATCCCGCGGCAACGCCATTGCTGTTTTTCGATCTGACGTTTGTGGATTGGGACCATTCGCTATTGATGGCGCTGAATATTGCCGCGTTGTGGGCGCTGCTGTTCCGGCGTGACAAAACGGCGGCGTGGGTAGCGGGTGCGGCGGTGTTTTCACATTGGTTGGTGGATTGGCCCATGCATAATCTGGATCTGGCGCTGTATCCCCATTCGGATCTGCATTTTGGAATGAATCTGTGGGGTAAGTGGGGCATCTGGTCCTGGGTGGCGGAGGGTGTGTTCACGTTGGTGCTGGCGGCGTATGCGTGGAATGCTTATGCCGTGCGTGGCAAGCGGCTGTTGTGGCCTTGCGTGGTGTTGCTGGTGTTGTTCCTGCAAAGTTCGCCCTGGTTGTCGCCGCTGCGTTTTGTGGCGACATTGGAAGAACCGGCAGCGCATTTGGCAGCGGGCGTGCTGATCTTCATCAGTTTTTTGTTGCCCGGTTTGCTGTTGGCGTGGTTGCTGGATCGCACTGACCGTATTGGATAATCATTTCAGAACAACAATGACAGGTCAGCAATGACAAGCAGAATGTCCTAACCACCTCTGACGTTAGTTTCCTCGTGAATGACAGCATGGATAGCGTTGCATTCAGCCAACGAATCATTGCGAGGAAACTATCATGACCACCGCAGTTATCCATCAGGTACCGGCAACCATCGCGTTGCCAGGAAAAACCAAACCAAATAAATTGAAAGGCGCTGAAGTGGGTATCCCCGTTCGTAAGATGGGGCTGACCTACGGCGATGACATGCCCACGCTCTGGCTGGGCGGCAATGCGTTCCTCACACTTTTGTTTTCAGCGTTCTCCGCCAACTTGCCGGAAGGCGAGGACCAGTTCGTCTACAGCGTGCGTTTGTTTCAGGACAAAATCACCGATCCGGTTCTGAAAGCGCAGGTGCGCGCGTTCATCGGCCAGGAAGCCCATCATTCCCGTGAACACGAAGGGCTGAACGAGGCCATGCTAAAGCGCGGTTATCGGTTGGACCGCATTGAAAACCGCATGAAAACGATGAACAAATGGATGCGAAAGTACCAGACACCGGCGCAGCAGTTGGCGGGCACGGTATGCGGTGAACACATCACGGCATTGATGGCGGATTTTGCGCTGAGAAATCCTGGCTTGTTGCTGGACATAACACCCGATCCGGTGCGCACCACCTCGGCCTGGCACAGCATCGAGGAACTGGAGCACAAGGGCGTGGCGTTCGATGTGTATGATCAGTTGGTGGGTGATCGCAAGCTGCTGCAGCGTACCATGCGGGTTATGTTGGTGTTCTTCGTCGGCCAGAATATTCTGAATGCCTTGCAGATGATGCCGCGTACGGGGCAGATCACTAACTGGAAAATGTGGCGTGAAGCCTACGGCACGCTGCGTGCGATGATACGGTTCAGCCGGGCGGACTATCGCGATTTCTTCAAGCCGGATTATCATCCCTGGCAGCATGATTGCCGCGACACCTTGAATGCAGCGCGTCAGCGGTATTTGAATGAACCTGCAGTGTCTGCATGAAAATGTCTGCGTGAAGGCGTTTCATAAAGGCTTGCTGCTTGCCCGCCGGTGTCACTGTGTACAGTGGCACCGGCGGTAGTCCTTCAGGTAAATTTTTTTAAATTGTGTTTTAGGCTACCGCTGCCATCTTTCGGTCCAACCCCAATGCTGCCAGCATGGTATGCGGCTGCTCCAGGCTGATGAAGTGATTGGTCTCCTGCGTTTCGATGATCTGCACGTTGCTGCCCTGGTTTG
>DATLII010000069.1:0-18571 GCA_035539495.1 Dongiaceae bacterium | reverse complement strand
GCAGTAACGACATTGCAAGACCCGGTGCTAGGACTCAATCTGGCGCGCTTTGTGGACTATCCGCATTTTGGCGCGCTGGGGCTGTGTTTGGCCACGGGTGTTTCGGTGCAGCAATTGTTGCACCGAATGGTGCGCTACCACGGTCTGATCAGTGATGTGGTGACGCTGCATCTGTGCCTGCAACCGCAGTATCTGATTTTACGTTTCGATCGTGCCGGCCGATACGTGCCGCATCCACAGGCGTTGTTATTCGCGCAGGCGGGAATCGTGCGGCTGTTGCGGAGCCGGGTGTTGGGCGGTTTGGAGCCGGCACTGATTCAGGTGCCAGAAGCGCTGACCGCGGAGCAGGAGACGCTGCAGCATTTTTTTCGCTGCCCGGTGCAGTCGGTTGCATTGCCTCATGCGGCGGCGGTCTGGTTGCAGCGCACCGATGAAACACGCCTGCTCGACGGTGGCGATGCGGAGCTGGGTGATTTGATTGAACTCACCTTGCGTCAGCGCCTCAAACAGTCGGTGCAAAATCATTTCATTCTTGAGTTGGGCAAATGGATCACGGAACGCCTGCCTGCGGGTGAGCCTACCCTGGCCGATGCCGCGGCCCGCTTCCAGATGGGCATCCGTACCTTGCAGCGCAAGCTGAAGGAGGACGGTGTCACCTGGCTGCAATTGGTGGAAAACGCGCGCCGCGAACTGGTGGAACGTTATCGCCATGTGGAAGGTGTCAGTGTTACCCAACTGGCGTTTATGGCGGGCTACCAGGACGTCAGCTCCTTTTCCCGGGCCTTCAAGCGCTGGTACGGGGTTGCGCCCACCCGGGGTGGGCTGGTCTCTGCGGTTGCCTTCCGAGAAGCACTGACATAATATGTCTGTGTCTCTCGACACAAGATGGAAGGGAAAAACCATGAAAAGCATATGGGCAGTCTTTGCCATGATCGTTGTCTTCGCCTTTACCGCCACGACCGCCACCGAGGCGCAGGCGAGAAAATTCGGCGGCGGCAAATCATTTGGCCGTTCCCACCAAACCGCGCCGGCTCCGGCCGCCAAGCCTGATGCTGGTACTCCAACTGCTGCTCCGGGTGCTGCCGCTGCGGCGGGCAAAAAAGGTATGTTGGGTGGCATGCTGGGCGGCCTGCTGGCGGGCGGCCTGATTGCAGCAATGCTGGGCAGCGGCGCCTTCGAAGGCATCCAGTTCATGGACATTCTGATTATGGGCCTGCTGGCGTTCGTGATTTTCCGCCTGCTGCGCGGACGTCGTCAGGCGACGGGACCTGCCCCGGTGCAATCGCCGGTGTTTGCTGGCGGGCAACCCAATCACACTGATCGTCGCGCATTCGATCTCGACAGCAAGTTTGGTGGTGGATCGGCCGTTGGCGGATCGGGTGTTGGTGGTGGCGCCGGTTTCGGTTCCAGCCAGGTGCCTTTCAATCTGCCCGCAGGTTTCGATATGACAGGATTCCTGGCTGGCGCGCGGGATCATTACCGCACACTGCAGGACGCCTGGAACAAAAACGATCTGGTGAAAATCCAGGAATACGTCAGCCCCGAGCTGTACAACGATCTGCGTGCCGAGCGCGCCACGTTGCAGGGTGATCAGCACACTGAAGTGATGTTTGTGGATGCGGAACTGGTGCGGGCTGATCAGATTGGCGGCCGCGCAGAAGTGAGCATCAAGTTCACTGGCCGTTACCGGGATACGGTGGAAGGCGTGGAAGAAGATATCACCGATATCTGGCACTTGGAGCGGGATCTGTCCCAGGCTAATTCGCCCTGGTATATCGTGGGTATCGAGTCCTGATCGGCGGAATGTAGAAAACTGAAATAAACAGGCACCAAAACAAAAATGCCCGGCAGGTAATCACTGCCGGGCCTTTTTTATTTGCCCGCGTTATTGATCGCGCGAAATCACACCTGAGCCACAGCGCCTTGCTGCAGCAATTTTTCGATTTCCGTGGTGCTGAAACCAAAATCGGTCAGAACGTCGCGGGTGTCGGTGCCCGGTGCGCTGATGGGGCGTGGCGTGGAGGAGGGCGTGCGACTGAATCGCGGTGTGGGCGCCGGCTGCAACATATCGCCCACGGGTACGAAGCTGTTGCGAGCCTGATTGTGCGGATGCTGTGGCGCTTCCGCCAGCCCTAGCACAGGTGCAAAGCAGACATCAGTGCCTTCCATCAACGTGCACCACTCATCGCGGGTGCGGGTGCGGAAAATCGCCGCCAGCTTTTCTTTCTGCTGTGGCCAACGTTGCGGATCCAATTGCTCGCCGAACACCGTTTCGTCCAGATTCAATTGCTGCTTCAACAGCGTGTAGAACTGTGGTTCGATGCTGCCGATGCTGATGTATTTACCGTCTGATGTGGCGTAGGTGTCATAGAAGTGAGCGCCGGAATCCAGCATATGAGTGCCGCGGTTGTCGCTGAACTCACCGATGCCATGCAGACCGTAGAACATCGCCATCAACGCGCTGGCGCCTTCCACCATGGAGCAGTCGATCTCCTGGCCCTGGCCGGATCGCGACGCTTCCAGCAAACCGCAAACCATGCCGAACGCCAGCATCATGCCGCCACCGCCGAAATCGCCGACAAGGTTGAGTGGCGGCATTGGGCCTTCACCGCGCCGTCCCATCGCATGCAGCGCGCCGGACAATGCGATGTAATTAATGTCGTGTCCGGCGGTTTTTGCCAATGGTCCCGTCTGGCCCCACCCGGTCATGCGGCCATACACCAGTTTGGGATTACGTGCGCGACATTGCTGCGGGCCCACGCCGAGCCGTTCTGCAACGCCTGGGCGAAAACCTTCGAACAGGCCGTCCGCTTTTTCGCAGAGCCTTAAAACGGTAGCGACACCTTCGGGCGATTTCAGATTCACCGCCACGCTGCGACGATTACGAAACAGAATGTCGTGGCCGCCAGCGTCGCCGGGATTGCCACCGGGTCGTTCGACGCGAATGACCTCGGCGCCCATGTCGGCCAGCATCATGCCGCAGAAAGGTCCGGGGCCGATGCCAGCCAGTTCGATGATGCGAATGCCGCTGAGGGGGCCTGCCATGGGGACTCCTTGAATAGGCGAAAAAGAAGAGGTGACTGCAAAGTCGTCGGCGCAAAGGTAAAGGCAGACGGCGTGCAAGTCCAGAGGCGCGGCTGCCTCTTGTCACTCCACTGACTGCACCTGCTGCAAGTACTCCTCTGAAGGCTTCACCCATTCTTTTGGTACCCGATAGGCGCGGTACAGCGGCAGGCCGCGCGCCTCCCACACCACTTCTTTTTCCGCCGTCACTTCCAGCATGCGGCCTTTGAGCCCTTCGGTGATGAAGGTGTTGCCATTGGGCAGGCGCTGAGCGGAACTCATGTTCAAACTGAAAAGATTGCCCCGGTATTCCCACACCACCGACGCATCGATGGGATTGATTTCCAGTACGCGGGAATAAAGCCGCCCTGCTGTGTATTGGTCACCAAAACCGGAGAAGGTGCCGTTATCAAATACCAGCAGATTGCCTGCGCCGGGCAGACCTTGTGGAATGATGTGCGCGTGATGGGGAAAATTGATGCCACCAAAATCGGAACCGGGATTGCCCGGCGAAAAATCGGGGCCCAGCCGCCAGACAAAATGGCCGCTCAGACGATCAATGATGGCAACCCAGCGGGCTCGCGGCGATGAGATGATGATGTTGTCGGGATGAAATCGCGAATCACCTTGTTCATACCATTTGTTGGGCCCGATGTAGGAAACCGTGTTGACGTGCAACCAGTCGCTCGACAGTGGTTCGAAACGAATATCCCGTAGAGCGGCTTCGCTAAAACCCATTTCGTCGATGTGATCCTTGGCGTGCCACTCCCAGAGCACATTGCCAGCGGCATCGATTTCATACACCACGTCATCCAGCAGACGGCCCAGGCGAATATCCTGCATCGACATTTTATTGAGATAGTGGCCCAGCACCAGCATGTTGCCGCCGTCCGCGGGCCCAATCATGTCCATGCCTGGCACGTAATAACCCACAGGATTACCGCCGCTGAACTGAAAATCATGATGTTGCTTGGCGGAATTGCGCGACCAATTGCGGAAACGCCAGAGAATAGTGCCGTCCGCTGCCACTTGTCTTAACTCCGGCACTTCCAGCGCGCCAGTTTTCAGACTGTGGCAAACCACGGATCCGTCGGGTAGCAATTTTGCGGGAAATCCATTGCAGCGAAAGCGCGTTACCAGATTGCCTTCCATGTCGATGATGGGAGAGAAACCGCCGAGAGCACCGGTAGGAAGTGTGTAGCTGTCCCACACTTTTTCCGGCTTGTAGACCGTGACTTCGTATTTGTCGCAAGCGGTCAAACTTGCCAGCAACAGCAGTGACAAAACCAGTAGGTAATAACGGGAGATGTGGCGGGAGAAATAGCGGGCAAAGGTATGCCCGGCGCGGTTCAGAACGTCCATGTTTCTCATCCTTGAGAATATATTTTGACTGCGAGCCGAGAATATTTTCCTTCGGTAGAGCTTGTAAAGCCGAAAAATGTAATCGCCGTGTTTTTTATAAATCGATGAATAGATGGTGATGTGCACTGAAACGGGTGAACAAAATTATCAGTCGCTATTTTTCGATTAATCTTCTTGAAAAGCGGACAGCGATACGAAGATAACGGCCACAAAAGAACGGTTCGGCCCGATGGGGTGCTGGCGTGTAGTTTGAGTTCTGCGGGGATTTAAGGCGAAAAAAGTTCAGAAAAAAGAAATCTCGCGGCTGCTGAATTTGTGAGCGCCGCTAATTTTTTTGTATCGCCAATGGTAGGTGAGGCGATTTTTTAATTTCCAATTCAAAATTTATGCTGTGATGTTATTGCCTCGGCTCTTTACAAAAAAACAACAGGCCGCAGGCGTCGCGACGGATTACCCCATTGTCGATCGAGATGGATTTCTATAGCGTGTAATAAACATATTCAAAAAAATAAAAAGGTGTCCGCGTATGTTGAATGTCTGTATTGCAGCTACTGGGTTGTATTTGCCGCCGCGCGTGCAACATTCGGCCGAGCTGGCCACGCTGATTGGTCGTAGTGAAGAATGGATTTTGTCGCGCACCGGTGTGCGTGAACGACGTATCGCAACAGAAAGCATGGATCAGTTGGCGGCGCGTGCTGCGTTGGAAGCCATCGGTGATGGGCCGCGTCCCGACTGTCTGATCAATGCGTCCGTCACGCCCGTTCAGTTGATTCCGGACAGTTCCGTTTTCATTCAGAAAGCACTGGGTTGGGAACAGACGCCGTCCTGGTCGGTGCATGCCACTTGCTTGTCGTTCATGGTGGCGATGCTGAATGCCGCGGCGCTGATTCAATCCGGTTTGTACCGACGCATTCTGGTGGTGTCCGCCGAGGCGGGCACGCCCTGGCGCAACCTGCAACAACCGGAGAGCGCGGCGCTGTTTGGTGACGGCGCGGCGGCGGCGGTGATTGAAAAGAGCGAAGGCGACGGCGCGATTCTGGATTGGGTGATGTCCACCTGGCCGGAAGGTGCTGAGCTGACCGAGTTTCGTGGCTGCGGTACCCGGGTGCCGCCCGGCCGTAGCGATGCGCTCGCCGAGGACAATCTGTTCAACATGCAGGGCCCCAAAGTATTCCGCATGGTGCTGATGCATATATCCCGCGTTCTGCGCACGTTGTTCGAGCGTAACAATATGACGTTTGATGACATCGATCTGTTCGTTCTGCATCAGGCGTCGGGGCCTGGCATGGAAGGTTTCGTCAAGTTGGGTTTTCCGCGGGAAAAAATCGTCAACGTAGTAGCGGACTACGGTAATTGCATCGCGGCCTCGATTCCCATGACGCTCGCCATTGCCAATGCACAGGGGCGCTTGCGCCGGGGTGACCGCGTGTTGATCGGCGGCACCGGAGCAGGGTTGTCCATCGCATTTGCGCTGGTGCAGTGGTAATCGGACTTTCATCATCAGGAGAAGCACCATGATCAACAGGATGTTCAAGGCCTATGGAATAGTGGCCAGCCAATTCAATCAGTACGTTTCGCCCATGATCACGTTCAGTATATTTCTGTCGTTGCACGTGGTTGTGTCGGCCGGACTGGTGCTGGATTATGTTTTCTTTCCGGCGCTGCGCCGCACCAAAATCAAAAGCCCGATCGTAATCGTGGGCAATCCGCGCAGCGGCACCACGTTCCTGCATCGATTTCTGGTTGCTAACGAATTCGGTGCGGGCATGCGGATCTGGAAAATGTTGTATCCCTCAGCGACATTGCAGATGCCGATCAAGCCGCTGCTGCCGCTGTTGGAAAAATTCAGCCCCGCTCGCCACCATGTACACGCGGCCCATGAAACCAATCTGACTGAAATAGAAACTGACGATCCGTCTTTGCTGTTTCGCTATTTCGACGGCCTTTTCCTGTATGGTTTCTTTTATGCCTGGTCGAAAACGGAAACGCTGGAAACGTTTGAAAAACGGTTTCTGGCCAATTCGGGCCGGGATTTCGCCTGGTACGAAAGCCTGTGGCGTCGCAATCTGGTGACCGAGAAGCGTGACCGGGTTGTGGCCAAACTGTTTTCGTTGTCGTTACGTTTGCCGCAATTCCTGCAACGGTTTCCCGATGCCAAAATTCTGTACATGGTGCGCGATCCGTTGGAAACCGTTCCATCCGGGTTGAGCCTGGTAACCGGTGTTCTGGATGCCCGTTTTGGTTTCTGGAAATTGCCGGAAGCGCAACGGCAGCACTATATCGAGAACATGTATGCGGCATTGCTGGCATTGAGCTTGCGGTTTCATGCGCATTACACCAGCGGCCAGATTCCGGCCGGTAATTTGTATATCGTGGCATTTCCACGCCTGATGCAGCAGTTCGATGTGGTGATGGACGAGATCATGCAATTCGTTGATGCGCGTCCCACGCCTGCACTGAAAAAACAGATTCAGCAGATTGCGGACAAGCAGCGCCATTACAAGAGCAAGCACGAATATGATCTGGCCCGGTTTGGGCTGACCGAGGAACGGATCCGGCGGGATTATGCGGTGATTTATGACACCTTCCTGCAGGATCCGTCGCCCTCGGCGAAGGTTACGGCGTTAAAGCAGTCTGTGCCGGCTTGACCCATTCCTTCGGCACTCGGTAGGCGCGGTACAACGGAAAACCCCGCGCCTCCCACACCACTTCTTTCTCCGGTGTCACTTCAATCATGCGCCCCGATAAGCCTTCGGTAATGAAGGTATTGCCGTTGGGCAAACGCTGGAGCGATCCCATGTTCGGGCTGTACGGGGTGCGGTATTCCCACACTACCGTTTGCGTGATGGGATCGATTTCCAATGCACGGGAATAATCGCGGCTATGTGAAGTCTGATCGCCATAACCAGACGCGGTGCCGTTGTCGTATACCAGCAGGTTGCCGGCGCCCGGCAATCCTTGCGGAACGATGTGAGCACCGTGCGAGAAGTTCAGGCCGCCTACGACACCCGCCGATGGACTGCCCGGAGAGTAATCAGGCCCCAATCGCCAGACAATTTTTCCTGTGACTTTGTCGACGATGACGACCCAGCGCGCACGGGGTGAGGCGATGATGATGTTGTCTGGATGAAAACGCTGATCGTCGAACTCGGAATACCATTTGTTGGGTCCGATATAGGATGCCGTGTTGACGTGCAGCCAGTCTTTCAGCAGCAATTCGACGCGAAGATCTTTCAGCGCGCTGGGACTGAAGCCCATTTCATCAATGTGTTCGCGGGCATGCCATTCCCACAAAACATTGCCAGCGGGATCGATTTCATAGAGCACGCTGTCGTCCATGAGGCCGCGACGAATATTCTGCTCGGATTGTTTGACCGGATAAAAACCCAGTACCAGCATGTTGCCGCCACTGGCCGGACCAATCATGTCCATGTTCTCGCCGGGTACGTAGTACCCCACTGGATTGCCACCGCTGAATTGAAAATCATGGTGTTGTTTGGCGGAGTTTTTGTACCAGCTTTTGAATTCCCACAGAATCTGGCCATCCTGCGAGACCTGGCGCAGTTTCGGCACGACTAACCAGCCGACTTCCAGGTTGTGACACAGTATGGAACTGTCAGGTAGCAATTTTGCGGGGAATCCAGCGCAGTTGTAGCGGGTGACCAGATTGCCTTCCATGTCGATCACCGAGGTGTTGCCACCGAGTGCGCCGGAAGGCAGGGTGTAGCTGTCCCAGACTTTGTCCGGTTTATAGACTTTGACGGTGTATTTCTCGCCGCCACAGCCGGTCAAACCGGCCAGCAATGGCAATGTGAGTGCCAGTGGCAATATCAGCGGAGATGTCAGTGACTGCAGGCGGCGATGAAACGACGGTTTCCCGCCGCGACCATTCCTTTTTGCGTGCGTTCGTCCCTGGCCATAATTGTTGTTTTTCAGGCCGAGCATAGGGTTGTCCGATCAAAAAATTAAGGTAAGAAATCAGGTAAAGAAATGTAGTCATATTGTTATCTTTCGCCTCCATTACAGTTGAATGCGAGGCTGCAGAAAATGAAGCATTTCACTGATGCATTCCGCCACGTCCTTGTGGTGAGCGTCAATGTGCAAATCCGGCGCTAACGGTGGCTCATACGGCGAATCGATACCTGTGAAGCCACTTATTTCGCCGGCGCGGGCTTTTTTGTACATGCCTTTGGGATCACGCTGCTCACAGATGTGTAACGGTGTGTCAATGAAGACCTCAACGAACCGATGGGCATCGAACAGGGCTCGCACGCGTTCACGATCGGCGCGAAACGGTGAAATGAAAGCAGTAATGACGATCAGGCCGGCGTCGGTCATCAATCGGGCGACTTCGCCGACGCGACGAATATTTTCAGTGCGATCGGCTTCCGACATCCCCAGATCCTTGTTCAATCCGTGGCGTACATTGTCGCCATCCAGCAGATAGGTGTGACGGCCTTGCTTTAATAAGCTCGTTTCCAGCGCATTGGCCAGGGTGGATTTTCCCGATGCTGATAACCCAGTGAGCCAGACACATAATGGACGTTGTGATTTCAGTTGTGCGCGATCATGCACGCTGCATTGAGTATGATGCCAAACCACGTCGGCGACGCTTTGATTTTGTTTAGTCTCGTAAGGCGAACTCATAAAATTATTTGCATCCTTGTGAACAAAAAAAATAAAAAAGTAAGCCTGCCTTTTGTATCTGGATTCGTTTGCTTTTGCACGCGAATCACAACGCAAATGGCGTGACTTGCCAGGAATCATTTAGGTAGCGCTTGGCGGGAGTGTAGCCTTGTGCTGTACTGGCAGGAAAGGGCAGTGCGTTGTGCTGTTTACTGAAATGGATGGTGATGATGCATGGATTCGGCTGGCGTTACATTTCCGCCTGATAACCAGATTGTGATTGTAGGCGGTGGCTTCAGTGCCATAGCGCTGGCCATTAATCTGCTGCGCCAGTCGGCGGGTCGTGCCTTGCAGTTGTTGCTGGTGGATTCGCGGCCGCGCTTGGGGCGTGGTTTGGCCTACGGTACCTATGACGACAATCTGCTGTTGAATGTTCCCGCCGGTAACATGAGTGTCTGGGTGGATGAGCCGGATGACTTCGTTACGTATTGCCGCAATCTTGATCCGGCGTTATCGGCCGCATCATTTCTGCCACGTCGCATCTATGGTGATTATTTGGAGAGCCGACTGGCGGAATTGCAGAACTGTTACGGCAACCGGGTGCATTGGTTGCGGGATCGGGTGACGGCGGTTGAGTTTCAGTCGGCGCTGGGTCAGGCCGTGATACGCACGGCACAAGGGCGATTGTTTCCCGCCCGGCAAGTGGTGCTATGTCTTGGGCATTTCTCCTCACGGCCTTGGTCCGTGAAGATGGAAACCATTGCCGGTTCTGCCTGGATCAATGATCCTTGGCAACCGGCCGCGCTGGACAAGGTGGATCGGCAGCGGCCGGTGTTGTTGCTGGGCAGTGGCCTGACTGCCATCGATACTGCGTTCCGGCTTTCCGCTAGCGGAATGGCGGCGCCGATACTGATGACGTCGCGACGCGGTCTGTTGCCGCAGGGGCACCGGGCTTCACCCAAGCCGCCGGCAACGGGAGCGTTTCCCGATTTTCTTGCGTACGAGCCTCGGACCGTGCGCGCGTTCCTGCACGCGATACGAATTGAGTTGGAACGGCGCGAGCAGACTGCTGGTAACTGGCGCGATCTGATCAACGAACTGCGTCCTCATACCCCCGCTATCTGGCAGGCATTTTCAGTGGCGGAAAAGAGGCGATTTCTGCGACATGTGCTGCCCTATTGGGATGTGCATCGGCATCGCCTGGCGCCCTGCGCGTATCAACGTTTACGTGACTTGCTGGAATCTGGCCAAGCGGAGTTGGTTGCAGGTCGAGTAGTGGTGTGCGCACGCAATGGCAGCGATATTGCCGTTCGAGTGCGCGAACGACGCGGTGGGCGTGAGCGCCTATTGTCCGTGGGAGCGGTGATTAATTGTACCGGTCCCAATGGAGATATCACTCAAATGGATGATCCTTTGCTGCACCAGCTGCAATTGCAGGGCCTGGCTCAGCCCGATCCCCTGCGGCTTGGCCTTGAGGTGAGCACCGACTACAACGTCATCACCCAAGCCGGGCAGCACTCGCCCTGGCTGTATTACCTTGGCCCCTTTCTGAAAGCGCATTATTGGGAAGCCATTGCCGTTCCCGAATTACGAGTGCATGCCGCTCGATTGGCAGACATTTTGCTTGCCACGGGCCGGGTGTCGTCCGCCGTTCCCTCTGACGCCGCCCCTCACTACCACATCTAACCTGCACTCGGACCATAGGGCCCGGGTATGGGCTTCCTTTCGCTCAGATCTCGATAACCATATGAAATTTTATTTGTTCTGTGCCCCTGCGGGCCGCTGTTAGCTTAGCAGCCTGTTCGCACCTTCTTTGATTTCTATTTTCAGGACCTGATCCTATGAGCCGTCACGCTATAAACAGCCAATCCATCAATCGTCTATCCAAGAAAGCGCCAAAAAAATGGTCCGCCGTACTGGCGGCAACACTGCTGCTGACCGCGGCGCCAGATGTACTGGCGGAGAAAATCCGCGTCGCCATCGGCACTCAGGACACCACGATCAACTGCGCGACTGGGGGCGCCTTGATCCGTGAGCTGAATCTATTGGAAAAATATCTGCCGCACGATGGCAAATACGCCGACGCGGAGTATCAGATCGAGTGGAAGAATTTTACCTCGGGCGCGCCACTGACCAACGAGATGGTGGCGGGCAAGCTGGATATCGGTTCGATGGCGGATTTTCCGGGCTCATTCAATGGCCAGGCCCATATCACCGCCGGCAAGGAAAGCCAGTTCATCACCGTATTGTCGGGCAGCATTCAGGGCAGCGGTAACGGCATCGTGGTGCCGTTCAATTCGCCAGTGCAGTCCATTTCCGAGTTGAAAGGCAAAACCATTTCAGTGCCTTTTGCGTCCACCGCCCACGGCGTGTTGTTGCGTGCCATTCAGCAACAGGGCTGGGACCCGAATACTGACGTGAACATCATTGCGCAAGCGCCGGAAGTGGCCGGTTCTGAGTTGAAAGCCGGCAAAATTGCAGCGCACGCTGACTTTGTGCCGTTTGCCGATTTGTTCCCTTACCGTGGCATCGCCCGCAAGATTTACGACGGATCCCAAACCAACGCGCCGACTTTCCACGGCAGCCTGGTGGACGCCGCATACGCGCGCCAGTATCCGGAAATTGTGACGGCATTTCTGCAGGCGGCGCTTGAAGCGGATCGTTTGATTTCAGCCGAGCCGGAAAAATACAGCCAGCTGATTGCCGACAAGACCGGTATTGACGCGGAAGTGGTGTACTTGTTCCATGGCCCGCAAGGGTTGCAACGTCGCAGCTTTGCCTGGAAACCGGAATATCGTCAAGCCCTGGCGACGGCATTCGACACGCTGAAACTGCTGAAGAAAGTGGACGGCAAGCTGAATGTGGATCGCTTCGTGAACGACACGTTCATCCGCGCGGCGTTTGCCAAATCCGGCCTGGATTACGACGCGCAATTGAAGGATTACGCCAAACAACCGCTGCAAGATAAAGACTCGGCTACTGGCAAGCCCATCACCGATGTGCAACATCTGGTGCAAGTTTGGGTGAAAGGTGAAGACAAGGTGCGTCACTACGGTTCTGCTGCCAGCGCATTTTCTGAATTGGCACAGTTGGAAAAATCCGGCAAGCAAGTGCGCGTGGTGTATGCCCATGATCGCGACAGCGGCCTGAAACTGTTTGCTCGCGATGCCTGGTTTGCCAAAGATGCCAGCGGTGAAATCAATGCGTTCTTACTGAAAGCGCAGGCGGAACAGTTTGCCCAGCAAAATCAGGGCAAGGTGCTGAACTTTGCTGACGCGAAAACGGCGTTTGGCACGGCCAGCGTCGCCTTGGCGAACTGATTCAGGGTGCAATCATGACGTCGTCCGCGTTGACAGTGGCAGTCCGGTTCGGCACCCAGCGGGTTTTCAAGCGTCTGTCCCTGCGCACTGTGCGTCAGGGTGGGGCCATTCTCTGCTGCCTGTTGTTGTGGCAGTGGGGAACGGCGGTCAACCTGGATTTGGGCTTTCTCAATCTGGCGTATATACCCGGGCCGATGGAAGTGTTGGAGGCTGGCAAGGCATTGCTGGCTTCTCCCAAACTGGGTGCACATGTGAGTAACAGTCTGACGCGCATTTTCTTCGGTTTTGCCGCCGCCTCGGTACTGGGAGTAGCGCTGGGCCTGTTGATTGGGCGACTGCGCTGGGCTGAGGAAGTATTGCTGCCACCGCTGGAACTGGTACGTCCGATTCCGGCAGTGGCCTGGATTCCGCTGGCGATTCTGATGTTCCCGTCATCGGAAGTGTCGATGGTGTTCATCACCTTCATCGGCGCGCTGTTTCCGATTCTGCTCAACACCATTCACGGCGTTGCGGGGATCGATCAACGTCTGGTGGCATCGGCGCGCAGTTTGGGTTGTCGCGGCTGGACTTTATTTGTGGAAGTGATTCTGCCCGGTGCGGCGCCCAGTATTGTGACCGGGCTTGCGATTGGCATGGGCACTTGCTGGTTCTGTCTGGTGTCGGCGGAAATGATTTCCGGCCAGTTTGGTATCGGCTACTACACCTGGGAGTCGTACACCATTCAGGAATACAGCGGCATTGTGGTTGGCATGCTGGTGATCGGTTTGTTCGGCATGCTCAGCAGTGTGCTGGTGCGTTGGCTGGGTGAGCGTTGCATGCCCTGGCTTCGAGTGCAGCGAGGTGGCAAATGAGTGAAGTACATTCCGGCAGTGTGCGCATCGATGGCGTGCAGGTGTTGTTAGGCGAAGGTGCCCGACGTTTCGAAGCCTTGAATCAGGTGTCGTTGTCGGTGCAGGCGGGAGAATTCGTCTGCTTGTTGGGACCGTCCGGCTGCGGCAAATCCACGCTGTTGGGTTTGTTGGCGGGACATCTGAAGCCGAGCCAGGGCAGAGTCACTGTTGATAACGAAGCAATTAATGGCCCTGCGCCTGACCGCGGCCTGGTGTTCCAGCAACACACGTTGTTCCCCTGGAAGACGGTGCTCGACAACGTCACCTTCGGTTTGAAGATGAAAGGCCTGGCAAAGGCGGAGCGGAACCGGTTGGCGTTGGATCTGTTGGCGCAGGTTGGATTGCGCGGATTTGAGCAGGCGTATCCGTCGCAGCTTTCCGGTGGCATGCAGCAACGGGTGGAGATTGCCCGGGTGCTGATCAATCAACCGCGCCTGCTGCTGATGGATGAACCCTTCGGCGCACTGGATGCGCAAACCCGTCTGAGCATGCAGTCGTTGCTGCTGGAAGTCTGGTCGCGCATTCGTACCACTGTGGTGTTCGTCACGCACGATATCGATGAGGCCCTGTTCCTGGCGGATCGCGTGGTTGTGATGAGCGCGCGGCCGGGCCGCATCGTAGAGCAATTAACGGTGCCATTCGCGCGACCACGTCGACTCGACATCACCACCGATCCGGCCTTTGTGGCCCTGAAACGGCAGTGCCTGCAAGTGCTGCATCCGGCGGAGGGCATTGAGTTGCCCGAGTCGGAGCAATTGATCGCAGCAGGCTGATTCTCTTTTTACGCGGAACATTCCCACCATGGAACTGACTCAATTCAATACCGATGTGTTGGTCATCGGCGGCGGCACTGCCGGTCCGCTGGCGGCCATCACCGTAAAAGAACGTAATCCGGCACTCAAGGTGATGTTGCTGGAAAAAGCCAACGTAAAACGCAGTGGCGCGATCAGCATGGGCATGGACGGGCTGAATAATGCCGTGATTCCTGGCCACGCCACACCGGAAGATTATGTACGGGAAATCACGTTGGCCAATGATGGCGTCGTCAACCAGGCCGGCGTGCTGGCGTATGCACAACGCAGCTTTGAGCTGATCCAACAGCTGGATGACTGGGGTGTGCATTTTCAGAAAACCGCCACCGGCCAATTCGACGTGAAGAAAGTCCATCATCTGGGTACCTATGTATTGCCGATGCCGGACGGTCACAATGTCAAAAAAATTCTGTACCGGCGTTTGCGTCGGCACCGGGTTGACGTGGAAAACCGTTATCAGGCGACACGTCTGCTGGTGGATGGCGCAGGCCGCGCCAGCGGTTGTGTGGCGTTGAATACGCGCACGGCGGAAGTGGTGGTGATCAATGCCCGCTCCGTGGTGTTGTGCACCGGTGCTGCCGGTCGTATTGGTTTGCCGGCTTCCGGGTATCTGTATGGTACTTATGAAAATCCTGCCAATTGCGGTGATGGTCATGCCATGGCATTTCATGCCGGGGCAGAGCTCAGCAATCTGGAATGCTTTCAGATCAACCCATTGTTGAAAGACTACAACGGCCCGGCCTGCGCGTATGTGACGGGTCCATTGGGTGGCTATACCGCCAACGCTCGTGGTGAACGCTTTATCGAATGCGATTACTGGAGCGGTCAGATGATGCTGGAATTCTTCCGCGAATTGGAAGGCGGCAATGGCCCAGTGTTTTTGAAGCTGGATCATCTGGCGGAAGAAACCATCCAGGAAATCGAAACCATTTTGCACAGCAACGAGCGCCCGAGCCGTGGCCGGTTCCATGAAAACCGCGGCAATAACTACCGCTCGCAGCTGGTGGAGATGCATATCTCGGAAGTGGGTTTCTGTAGTGGCCATAGTGCGTCTGGCGTGTTTATCAACGAGCGCGGTGAAACCACCGTATCCGGTTTGTATGGCGCGGGTGACATGGCATCGGTTCCACACAATTACATGTTGGGCGCGTTCGTGTACGGCAAAATCTGCGGCGAGAATGCGGGCGAATTTGCCGAGGGTCGCGAGATGCCCACACCAGATCTGGATTTTGTTGAGCAGGAGCGTGCGCGCATTCTGGCGCCACTTCAGCGCAATGACGGCATTCCCGCCAACCAGATGGAATACAAAATTCGGCGGTTGGTGAATGATTATCTGCAGCCACCGAAAGTGACACGGAAAATGGAAATCGGCCTGCAGCGGTTGCAGGAAATTCGCGCCGATCTGCCCTATCTGTATGCGGCTGATCCACACGAGCTGCTGCGCGCGACGGAAACCCAGCACATTTTGGATTGTGCGGAAATGGCGGCGGTGGCGTCGCTGTATCGCACCGAAAGCCGCTGGGGTTTGTATCACTATCGGGTGGATTATCCGGAACGTAACGACCGTGACTGGCACTGCCACGTGCAGCTGAGCAAGGCGGCGGACGGATCGATGCAATGTCACCGGCGTGCAGTGGATCCATTGATTGTGCCGCTGGACGAACAGAAGAAGGACGCCTACACGCGTCTGCGTATCCAGGCCGGCGCGGCCAGAGCCTGAAGGAGTTGAATGATGCCAATTGCGCAACAAGCCACCCTGATTCCCGTTGTGGTGGATGATGACAAATGTATCGCGGACAAAGGCTGCACAGTGTGTATCGATGTGTGCCCGCTGGATGTCTTGCGGATCAATCCGCTTACTAACAAAGCGTTCATGCAGTATGACGAATGCTGGTATTGCCTTCCCTGCGAAACGGACTGCCCCACGGGCGCAGTCACGGTTAGCATTCCCTATTTGCTGCGCTAAGGAGCCGTCATGACGCAGTTGCATTCTTCATCCGCGCAGAGCATCGCCGCTCGATTGCAATCGCCTGATCCCGGTGTGCGGCGCTTGGCCGTGCTGGATCTGGTGGACAGCCCTGACGACGAGGCGGCCGATTTACTCGGGCAGGCATTGCGTGATCCTGATCCCGCGGTACGACAGGAAGCGGCGAAACTGATCGACGAGTTTCCTGCCGCTGAAATAGCCGATGTGTTGCTGGAAGCACTGATCGCAACCGACGCTGAAGTGCGCTCGGCTGCGGCCCGTTCACTGGCGGACCTGAAAGATCCCGCTGCGGCGCCGGCTTTGTTGGCGGCACTGGAGGGTGACGATCCGTTCGTATTGGCCGCTGTGTTAGGCGCTGTGAAAAACTATCGTTTGCCTGCTGCCAAGGCGCCAGCGTTGCGATTGCTGCGACACGGCTCCGCCAGCGTGCGTTTGAATGCTTTGCTGGTGCTGGGGTATCTGGGGGATATTTCCACCGTGCCTGCCATCGCAGCGGTGCTGGAAACAGACGCCGACGATGAAGTGCGACGCACCGCAGTGGATGCGCTGCAATTCGGAACGCCGGCAACGGTGAATACGGCGATTGCAACAGCATTGCTGGATTCGCATTGGCAAGTGCGGGCAGAGGCCGCCAAAGTGGCAGGCCGCGTCAAGCTGACCAATGTGTTGCAGGGATTAGTGGCGGCCACGTCAGACACCTATTGGCAAGTGCAGGAGCAGGCGGTGTTGTCGTTGGGTCGTCTCGGCGCGGTACAAGCTGTTCCAGCCATCGGTGCTTGCACGGTCAACCCTTCCAGCAATTTGCGCAAGGCGGCAGTCAGCGCGTTAGGTGAATTGGCGCATCCTTCTGGCCGACAGTATCTGGACAATGCATTGCAGGATGCCGATCCCGACGTGCGTAAGATTGCGCGCTGGGCATTGAGCAAATTGGCGAGCGGTGGTGCGTCATGAGTGGCAACGTTACCGTGCAGTCCAGCGGCCGCTGGTTGCGTATCGACTGGCAGGAAGGTGAGTCCACCGAACTGTCGGCGCAACGGTTGCGTTCCCATTGCCGCTGCGCCAGCTGCCGGGCAGAACATATGCAGGATCGCTTTCATCCGGACCCTTATGTCCGTTTGCGCGACGTGCGCCTGTTTGGTGTAGCCAGTTTGCATATCACTTTTTCCGACGGACATTCGCGGGGCGTATTTCCTTGGGAATATCTGCGTACGCTGGCGCGCGATGAAAAAACGAACGGTGAAAATAGCAGCTCGTCGACACTGGATTCGATGACGCTCGTGCAGCGCGTCCATTCATAAACTTAGCAGAATTCCTTGGTTGGCCCGCCGCACAGGTCTGGCTAGAGTGATCCATTCCAACACACTCAAGCAGCCTGTCGTACGCGATTCTCATGTGCCAGCTATTTGGAATGAACAGTGCCAATCCGGTATCACCGCGTTTCTCCCTGGAAGGTTTCTTCCAGCGGGGCGGTGGCACCGGCGAGCACGCCGATGGTTGGGGCCTGGCATATTACAACGGGCACGACAGCCAACTGACGGTGCGCGAAACCTCTTCTTTCAGCTGCCCGCAGGCGCGTGCGCTAGTGGCCCGGTCATTCAAATCCCGTAATGTTATCGCGCACGTACGCAAGGCGACTGTGGGTTCAGTCAACCGCATGAACAGTCACCCGTTCGTGCGTCGGTTGTGGGGACGTGACTGGACGTTTGCCCACAACGGCCACCTCAAGGACTATCCGCAGCATCGCCATCACCGTTACAACCCGGTGGGTGAGACCGACAGCGAATGGGCATTCTGCTGGATTCTGGCATCCCTATACGATCACTTCGGCGAGCAGTGCCCCGGCCCGGCGGCGTTGCATGCGCATTTGAGCGGTGTCAGCGAAATCATTGCCCGTTTCGGCACGTTCAATTTTTTACTCACGGATGGCGAGATATTAATTGCCAGCTGCAGTACGGACTTGCATTGGGTTCAGCGCCGGCCGCCGTTCAGCGGTGCGGTTCTGCTGGATTGCGAACACATCATGGACGCCGTGGAATTTCATGATGCGGATGACAGTGTGGTGCTGGTGGCGACTCAGCCGTTGACGCGGGGTGAAGACTGGCAGGTGATGGCGCCCGGTGAATTGAAATTGTTTCAGCATGGGCAAGCGTTGCCGGTCTGGTTGCCCGGGCTTGAGCTGGACGCGCAGGTGCTGCGCCAGGCCTGAGCCACTCGATAAATAAGCAGGTGTCTCGCGCTGTTACTGGAGCAGCAGGGAACGAGCAGAACAGCGACATTCTTTATTCCGCTCATGAATTTGTAGTGCGCTACCGGCGGCGTTTCTCTCTTCTGTAAGCAGACTAAGCATGTCGATGTTGTCTATCGCCATCTTTTTTGATGCCTGAAGACATCGGGTCATTTTTCAGATTACTGCCTGCAGGCTGGCCTGAGCGTTGCAATGTTCCTTCTATATCAATTTCGTGTCGATAGGTGATGGAGTTTTTTGGAACATGATGAAAACAAGTCTTTCCC
>DATLII010000068.1:0-4389 GCA_035539495.1 Dongiaceae bacterium | reverse complement strand
GCAGTAATATTTCGCCATTGCCAGTTCCAGAATGCTGGCGGTGCCTTGATCCGCTTTCGTCGCGGCCTGACGCGCCAGCAGACGCGAGGTTTCCACTTTCACCGCCATGTCGGCGACCATTTTCTGGATCAACTGCAAGCCGCCCAATGAGCGGCCGAACGCCTGCCGGTCTTTCGCGTACGCAATGGAGTGATCCAGGCACGCTTGCGACAAACCGAGTGCGCACGCTGACAAAAAGCAGCGCGCGGATTGATAGGTTTTGTGCACGATGTAACGGCCATCGCCTTCTTTGCCCACGATCATGTCATCGCCCACTACTGCGCCATCCAGAAAAATCGGATGCGTATCAGAAGAGCGCCAGCCCAGCTTGTCATAGGCTTTGCCGATGGTGACGCCGGGCGTGCCAGCGGGCACCAGGAATAGCGTCATGCTGGTTTTTTCCGACTCTTTCGGGCTGGTGATGGCACACACCAGGTTGTAGGACGTGATGTCGGCGCCGCTGTTGGTGATAAAGGCTTTTTCGCCGCTGATGGACCATTTATCGCCAGCCACTTTTTCAGCGCGGGATTTGAATCCTGCGGTCCAGGAACCGGCTTGTGGTTCGGTACCGGCAATGGAGCCAATCGCTTTTCCAGCCACGATATCCGGCAGGTATTTTTCTTTCAGCAGCGGGCTGCCGAAGGATTGCAGTGTCAGGCCTGTGGCCACGGCCACCATGGTGGTCAGCGCCAGGGTCTGGTCGGCTCGTGCCAGTTCCTCGATGGCCAGCGACATGTCCAGGATGCCCAGACCCAGGCCGCCGTGCTCTTCTTTGAACGGGATCGACGCAATGCCAATTTCCCGGTTCATCTTCAAATACAGTTCTGTGGGGAATTCCGCCGCCTGATCCAGCTGATAGGCGATCGGCGCCACTTCCGCCTGGGCCCATTCGCGTACTGTGGCTTGCAGGTTTTTTTGATCCTGGGTCAGTTCAAAGCTCATGAAAGTCTTCCGCTTTTTGTAATTTGATCGCGTGGAATCTAGCAGCCGGGGCGCCAGCGCCGCAGGTCAATTCGAGTGAAGCGACGCGCCCAACAGGCAAGCCAGAAGTGACTTTGATTATGGGAGGGGGTTGGGGACAGCGACCATCGTCCAAGTGGACTAGCAGGCCGGGGAAAAACTACTGCGCTTGCAAATGCGGCGTTAAAAACGGGCTCAAAATCCTCATTTACTTTAAGTAAACTCCGGTTTTTCACCCGTTTTTGCCTTGCCTTTGCTGCGCTCGCTACGTTTTTGCCCGGCCTGCGGCCAAGCCTATTAGAAGGCTCAATCCAGCGCGCTCAGGGGCACGACCGGCACCACCAGGCTGGAGGGATGATCGGGGCTGTGATGGATGCGGGTCACGCCGTCCTTGGCCAGCTCTTGGCGGGGCAGGTTGAGCACACCCTGGGCGTCGTTGCTGGGCGCCAGCGATACCCGCAGCCGGTAGCCTTTCCGGATCAGGGCGCTGGTGGAGAAGATTTCCACCTGCATTTTCATCACCTCGCCCGGCACCACCGGCAGCTCGGCGTCCTGGGTGAAATAGTGGTAAGGCTGAACCATCTCGCCCTGCATGAAGCGGGACCGGTCCACATCCACCGCCCGCGCCGACGCCAGCAACAAACCATTGCTCAACGGCAATACCCTGCGTCCGTTGGGCGACACTTCATCCACCCGCACCGACAGCACCGCTTCCCGTGCCGAGGTTTCCAGCCAGATATCCGCCTGGATCGGACCGTTGATGTAATAGTCCTCGTCCATCGGCTCGGTTTCGTAATTGAGCGCATCCTTTTCGATCGCGTAGTTGTCGTAGAAACAACGCGGCGCTTTCAAAATGCCGGCGGCTCCCAACGTCCACTGCTGATAGCTGACGGAGCACTTGGTGCCATCGCCGGGCTCCACATCGAAAATCAGCATGCCACCGCCTTTGCTTTTGCCGTATTCCACCACAGGAAACGGAGGCGGGGTCATGCTGTTGGTTTCCTCTTCCGTTACCGGCGCGGTTTTGGTCAGGCTGAAATCACTGTGCAAATACCAACGTTCGGGCAACGCCTGCGGATGCGGCCAATCTGTGGTGGTGGCAAAACCATTGGGCCAATTGGCTGGGGAATTTTTTACGTATTGGGTCACCGGTGGAATCTGCTCGATGCCACTGTCGATACCTTTCAGATAGCGATCGAACCACTGCAGTATCAGCGACGGCAACGGATTCACATTTTTCGCGCCCAGATACGCTTGCCCGAAATGGCCGATATGATCGCCGTTGTAAATCACCAGCCGTGAGTCCACGTTCTGTTTCAGTTTTTCATACAGCAGCGGTTCGTCGCGCTGGAAAAGATCGTGTGTGGCACCCAGCACAAAAGTGGGCGCCTGAATGCGATCGATTTTTTCGAGTGGCGAGCGTACGCGCCAGACTTCATTGTCGTAAGTCAGTTCGGGATCACCGTTCATGGAACGCTCGATCACGGGAATATAGTATTTGTCGATCTGCTCGGTATGTTCGCGGGTGGCGCCGGTAATCTGATTGGCAAACGGTAAATTCTGCAGAACAGCGAGCACGTTCTGTACGGTGAGTATCTGCGTGGTCTTCAGCCAGAAACTCATGAACACGCCATTCAACATGCCGCCGGTGCCGACCGTGCCGCGCAACGGATCACCCATTGGCACACTGGCAAATACGGCGTTTATTACCTCGGGACGCTGCTCTGCTGTGAACAACGCAGTAATGCCCATGTAAGACAAACCTGCTAAGCCCAGCTTGCCATTGCACCAGGGTTGTTGCAGAACCCAGTCCACGGTTTCACCGTAGCCGGCCTGCTCCTCGGGGCCCAGCATTTCCCAACCACCTTGGGACACGCCGGTGCCCACCACATCCACCGACACCAGGATATAGCCGCGTCGCACCATGTAGGGATCGGGTGCGCCGGTAAGCGTGCCGCCCGGCATCGGCACCGCGCCCACCATGTTGATGTTGTAGGCGGACTGCACCAGGATCGTGGGAAATTTCCCGTCCGCCGGCACGCCGCGCTCGTTCGCGGGCACCGTTACTTTCACGCCCAGCTGCTTGCCCGTGCTGAGCGTGATGAACTGCAACGGCAGCGTCACCATGTAGGGATAATCCAGCGGACGGGTATACGCACCGAGCGGCGGTGCGGGAGATTCGTCTTCCTCTTCGGTGTCAGCCGTTGTTTCTGTGACATCACTGGCGCCAGCAGATGGCTGCGTCACCGCGCGGTCAGGTTGTGTGGCTGTGGAGTCGTCACCGGAGTGGGAGGATTTACCGCCGCAGGCGGTCAGCAGAATGGAACAGCAAAGGAACAGAAACGCAGATCGCGTCATGGTAGATCCCTCTGATTTTTTATTATGGATTTTTTTGTTGTCGGCTTTCCTGGCCTGCGCACTGATCATCCATCGGCGGAAATAACCAGCGACTGACCGCACCTACGCACGACTGCATAAAGGCCTGTGCACGAAAGCCGGACAGACGAAGTGTAGTACCTATTGGCACAACGGTGCGGATTCTGGAGGCTGGATGGCCGGTTGCCATCGTTCGATTGGACTAAATGTTAGGGATGACGGCCCGGCAGAGCGCCGGGCCGGGAAACACCGATCAGAAAGCGATCAGAAATGCAGCCTTCCTTCAATCCCCATCAAATCCACTTCCTGCTCATCAAAGAAAATCCGCTTCAAGTGCAGCACCGCATCCAGGTTTTTGCTCAGGCTATATCCCGCAGCTACACCCAGCAGTAAGTCTGTGCCGCCTTCCAGATCCGGATGCAACGGCGCGCCACTAAGTTCCACTTCGCCTTCCCAAATAAAGCCGCCCACTTCCGCCGACAGCGTCAGGTCCGGCATGGCCTGCCACAGGAAGCGGTTGGATACGGTCCAACCCTTGCCGGACACCGGATAATGTTCCGACATGGAATCTTCGATCTCCGCAACGGTGCCAGTCACTGAATCCAGATTCACTTCAGTTTCACCCAGATCCAGATAACCCACTTCCACTGCCATCCAATCGTGATAGCGATAACCAACGCCGATCTGCCAGGCGTTACGGGATTCCTCGTATTTCGCCAAGTCCACCGCAATGCCGTCGCTCTCCAGTCCGTTGACGAAATCGCTGGAACCTTGCGATCCCATCGCCTGATAGAACGACACCGTCGCATAACCACGCTCTTGCAAGCGTGACTGAGCGGAATCCCAGTTCATCTCCGCTTGCACGTTGGACGAGGGCAACAAACTCAGCAGGCCTGTGCCTAACAGCAAGCCACTAACGCTCGCTACTTTGGCAAATTTCCGCACCCGAATCCGACGACCCAGCATCAGCGCAGCCAACGCCACGGTCAGCGCCAGTCCAACGGAACCACCGCC
>DATLII010000067.1:0-10102 GCA_035539495.1 Dongiaceae bacterium | reverse complement strand
CGACAGCCACACACACCGTCGTCGCCGTCCGCCACGCCGCCAAAGTGGCAATCGTTAAGCCCGCTTTTCGCGCACGAAAAAAAGGCCGGACTTTTTAAAGTCCGGCCTTTTTTGTTGCTCTATATATCTTCAACAACAAGCGATTCAATAACAGACGTCGTCACGCCGGCTGGAACGGATCACCCCACTCCTGAGTCAGCGCTTCCCGCAATGCCGACACCCGCTCATCACCAATGCGGCTCGACAGCGACTGCTCGATCTGACGCAACGCATCCACCGCATCTTTGCCAATGTGCGCACCCGTTTCGGTAAACACCACCACCTTCGCGCGGCGATCGCGGGGATCGGGCTCCAGTTGCAGAAAACCCATCTCCACCAATTCATTGATGGTTTGATGAATCGCCTGCCGGGTAACACCGACGCGCGACGCAATATCGGAAGGCCGGGTCACACCTTCACCGATGTTCACGAACACCAGCGACTGCGCCCGGGTGATGGTAGGCCATCCTTTTTGCCGCAGCGTATTCTGCAGGCCCTCATCGGCCCAATAGAATGCGCGCATAAACAGCTGAGCCAGATTGGTGTCAGCCGGGTCAAACAATGGTTTCGACATACTTCATGAACCTGTCAACGTAACCTGAACGGACGCGGCCGTTTCCTGTTTCATCGCTGCCATCAGCACGTCTTTTTCCTGCCAGATCTGGTTCACCCAGGACTGAAAGCGGGCGCGAAATGCCGCGTCCTCTTCGTAATCGCCCAGGGCAAACTCCGCCGGAATGGAACGTTCCACAACACGTACTGAAATGCGACGAACACGACCGCACATCAAATCCCAAAAGCCTATGGTCTTGTCATGGTAAACAATCGTCACGTCCAACAAGGAACGTAACTGCCCCCCCATAGCGGATAACACGAACGCAATGCCGCCCGATTTCGGTTTGAGTAAATAGTTATACGGCGATTGCTGTTGATCGTGCTTTTGTTGTGTAAAACGGGTTCCTTCCAGAAAATTCATGACCGAGACGGGAATCTCGCCGAATTTCTCGCACGCCTTGCGCGTGGTCTCCAGGTCCTTGCCTTTCATTTCCGGATGCTTTTCCAGAAACTCCTTGGTGTAGCGCTTCATGAAGGGAAAATCCAAGGCCCACCAGGCCATCCCCATCAGCGGCACCCAGATCAATTCCTGCTTGAGGAAAAACTTCAGAAACGGAATCCGGCGATTGAAAATCTTTTGCAGAATTAGGATGTCACTCCAGCTCTGATGGTTGCTGGTGACGAAGTACCAGCCGTGGTAGTGCAAACCGTCCAGCCCCTGCACATCCAGCTCGATCTTTTGGGTCAGGGCCAATATGCCGTTATTGATGGCGATCCAGCTTTCCGCGATCACCACCAGCACCCTGGACACGCCACGCTGCCAGGGCCGCCACGGCACGGCCAGCTTGAACAGCGTGATCAGCAGCAATGGCAACACACACATCACCGTATTGGTTGCCATGAGCAGGAATGCCAAAGCCCCCTTGATGGGCCCCGGCAGGAACGACAACATGTAAAAACTCCCAAGCGTAGACGGGCGAGACACCCAAGTCTGTTCGTAAAGTGGCCGCACATTATGCCACAAGCCCTCGCTGGCGAAACGCCAAACCAAAGGCCGGCTCCAGCATTTATTAGACCGATAAGTCAGGCCTATGGCTCAGCGGCAATGCCTGAGTTCCGTCAATTTCCTGAAAAAAGTTTCCTATAAAGACGTCGAAACTTGTTCTATATTTATTAGCTAGGGAGCAAAAACCAGCTAATTCATTGGTTTAGAAGGGTTTTGATGCGGTTCTTATACGATTTTGCCGATAAGCAGTCGCTCACTTATTCGATCCGCACAATCATCTGCCTATAGGTGCAACACGAATGGCGCAATCCAAGTTACCCCAGTTACTGCTGGCGTCCCTGCTGCTCCTGCCGGGCCTGGCGCTGGCGGATTCTTTCGAAGACGCGGTCAACGAGTATCTGAAAGGATTCAAGGAATGCACGGAAGCCAATACGTTACGCACCAAGGATCTGAACGGCGCCAAGAAGAAATTCGATACTTATTTGAAGCAGTTGGACAAAGCCACCGCTATCGACAGCAGCATCCTCAATACCA
Source organism: Dongiaceae bacterium (assembly GCA_035539495.1). GTDB lineage: Bacteria > Pseudomonadota > Gammaproteobacteria > Pseudomonadales > Ketobacteraceae > Ch67. The sequence goes on along the minus strand of DATLII010000067.1, from coordinate 7,968 downwards.
CCCAGCGCGATATGGACAAGAACCTGCGTTACTGCGAACGGGTGGAACTGGATGTCAAACGCGCCGAAGCCACCCCCATTCTGGAAAAAGGCTTCACCTATTGTGATGCCGCCAAAACCGCCTTGGACAGTGGCGACGTCGCCACCGCGCAAACCAATCTGGACGAATACAAACGCTACCGGGACGACGCCTTTATCATCACCGAAACCATCATGGAGGTGTTCGCCATGGCGTCCAAGGTGCGGGCCTGTTCGCGGGTAGAGGAAAAAATGGCGGAAGCCTCCCGCAAAGAAAGCGCAGTGGCCGCGGCGATGACCAAAGCCGCCACCGACTATCAAAGCTTCCTGACCGAATGTACCGCAGCCAAAACCGCGATCACCTCGCCCAAGTTCTCGCTCAATAATCTGGACAACGTCAATCAGCAGCTCAACGGCGCCATGAAGTTCAAGAAAGCGGCGCGGGAAAATGGCGATGCCTTCGCCACCATGTCGGCTCAGCCGGAACGCCCGGAAAGCCAGAGCCTGAAAAAACTGGTGGACAGCGCTACTGCCTGTGAAGGTGAAGTGTCCGGTTATATTCGTACCGCCACCAAAAACAAGCGCGGCATCGAGAAAGATATTCAGGACGGCACCGCGGTGTTGAAGCAATCCATGACCGCCTGCGAATCCGCGCTGAAAACCAGCGAACGCTTCAACGATGAAAACGATCAGGTCAAAGCGGAATCGGACTACAACAATTCGGCAGCGCTGAAACGCAAAATCACCGGCGACAGCAAACTGATTGCCGCCGTGCAGCAATATCCGGATTGGAAAATCAGCCAGGAATTCTCACAGCTGATGAACTCCACTGAATCCTGTCAGACCCGCGCAGCCAACAATATCAAAACGCAGAAATCAGCTTTGGCTGGTCGTCAGCAGAAAGCGAAAGAAGATGCCGCACGCCAGACCAAGCTGGACGAGGAACGCAAACGTTTGGCGGATGAACAGGCGCGCAAAGATGCTGCAGCTGTGAAGCAGAAACAGGAAGCAGAAACTGCGGCCAAACAAGCTCAGGAACAAGCCAAGAAAGAAGCGGCCGAAGCGGCTAAATTTGAAGATGTGGACGTCGGCGATGCCGATGAAGATCTGGGCACGCTGGACGACGGCAAGGACAAAGACAAGTCCGGCAAATCCTGGACCGATTTGGTCAAATAACATCTCTCATACGTCTATTGCGCTCAATGAAAAAGGGTGGTCTGCTGATAAAGCTGACCGCCCTTTTTACTTTCCCGTCATGTCGTTTTCCCTTTAGGTATTTTGTGGCATTAATTTTCTGATCGACAAATGCCAGACAAAAAAAAGCCCGCGGGTAGCGGGCAAAGGACTACAGAGGGAACTGGTACTATCAATAGAAGCCGAAGTTGTCGACTTCCATATCCATCAAGCTGTTGACGCCGCTGTTCATCGTCTCAACCAGAGACTTGGTGCGCGGCAGAATGCGCTTGAAGTAGAAACGTGCAGTCTGGATTTTCGCGGTATAGAAACCGGTTTCGCTGGTGCCTTCCGCCAGCTTCTGACTGGCAACTTTTGCCATCAGGGCCCAGAAATAGGCGAGCGTAATATACCCGCTATACATCAGGTAGTCCACGGCGGCCGCGCCGATTTCTTCCTGGTTCATAATCGCCTTCATACCGATCTGAGTGGTCACATCGCCCCACTCTTTGTTCTGTGCGGCCAGCGGTGCAATGAACTCACTGATCGCTGCGTTATCTTCATTCTCCTTACAGAACTTGTGCACCAGCTTGGTGAAGTTCTTCAGCAGACCGCCCTGCGTCAGCATCACTTTACGGCCCAGCAAATCCAGTGCCTGAACACCGGTAGTGCCTTCGTACAGCGTGGCGATGCGCGTGTCGCGCACGATTTGCTCCATGCCCCATTCGCGAATGAAACCGTGTCCGCCGAATACTTGCACACCGTGGTTGGCTGCTTCCAGACCGGCTTCGGTACAGAACGCTTTCGCGATCGGTGTCAGGAACGCCATCATGTCGTCAGATGCTTTTTTGGCTTCCTCGTCGGTGCCCTGCTCGACGATGTCCGAATGCTGAGCCAGATAATAAATCAGCGCGCGACCGCCTTCTGCGAACGCCTTCTGAGTTAGCAACATCCGACGCACATCGGGATGCACGATAATCGGGTCTGCTTCTTTATTCGGGAATTTCGGGCCGGTCAGTGCGCGCATAGCCAGACGATCTTTTGCATACGTCAAAGCACCTTGGTAGGACGCTTCTGCAGCGGAAACACCCTGGATTGCAGTGCCGACACGCGCAGTGTTCATGAACGTGAACATGCAGTTCAAGCCGCGGTTCGGAGGTCCGATCAGGAAGCCTTGTGCGTTATCGAAATTCATTACGCAGGTAGCGGAAGCCTTGATGCCCATCTTGTGTTCGATAGAGCCGCAGGTCACGCGGTTGCGCTCACCCAGGGAGCCGTCAGCGTTGACGTTCACTTTCGGCACGATGAACAGGGAGATGCCTTTGGTGCCTTTCGGCGCGTCCGGCAGGCGGGCCAGTACGATGTGGATGATGTTATCCACCATGTCGTGTTCGCCGGCGGAAATGAAAATCTTGGTGCCGGTGATGGCGTAGGAACCATCCGCGTTCGGTTCGGCCTTGGTGCGCAGGATACCCAGGTCGGTACCGCAATGGGGCTCGGTCAAGCACATGGTGCCGGTCCACTCGCCGTTCACCAGGCGGGTCAGGAATACGTCTTTTTGCTCCTGGGTACCGTGTTGCTCCAGGGTTTTGATGGCGCCGTGGCTGAGGCCAGGGTACATGCCCCAGGACCAGTTAGCCGTGCCCATCATTTCGCTCATCACAATGCCGAGCGAGTTGGGCAGGCCTTGGCCGCCGTCTTCCACATGCGCCGACAAGGAAGGCCAGCCGCCTTCCACGTATTTGTTATAGGCCTCTTTGAAGCCTTTGGGTGTAGTCACCACGCCATTTTCGAAACCGCAGCCTTCTTCGTCGCCGCTGCGATTGAGGGGGGCCAGTTCGTTTTCGCAGAATTTTGCCGCTTCCTCGGTGATCGCATCGATCAGGTCGCGGTTTACATCCTCATCGCCCCGCAGGGTTTTGTAATGTTCTTCTGCATCGAACACTTCGTGCAGCAGGAACTGGATGTCTCGTCTGGGCGCTTTGTACGCTGGCATGGTTCTACCCTCTCCACCCGCTGAACGTGCGGGCAATACTACAACCTGATTCAAACCCCGGCCGGCACATGCCACCGGGAGCCTTTGTTGTAACCGTTCTGTTGTAACCGCTGATGTAGCCGTTACGCCGGATTCGCTGAAATCCGGGCGGCGGTAACTGCCCGGTCGTGCTTGCGAAATCCGTTCCGGCAGGAGCGATCCGGCCTGACCGGCGCCCTGTCGGCTGCGATACTACCCGATGTTTTCAAACAAGCGTTAGAATTTTTCATGACCGCAAAGTCGCGCGATTTTTGCGACAATTTCGGTCTTTTTCAGTCAGTTAGCGCCAATACAGCCCATCGAATGGATCGCCGAACATAAGTTTCAAACAGATGTTTGATTCCGTCAAGGCGCATTTACACTATTCATACACTGGGGATAATGTTTACCCAAGAGAACACCTATTGGGATGGAAAGGATTTCGCGGCAAAGACGATCAGAAGGGATCAGGCCAGAACGTTGAGATAACCGCTCTCGCCAAAGGGGTGACGGGGATCTACCAGTCCCATGTTGTTGGCATCTGCCAACAGGCCACGGGATCCCAGCAGTATTTTCTCTAACTGCTGACGGGCATTGGGACGGGGTTCCTCTGCGGCCGCTTCCTCTTCCTGATCGCTGACGTCCTCTTTTTCCGTGTCCTGCGCAGCCGGTACTGAAACCTGCACTACCGGGATGGGTTCGGATTTTTCAGCCTGGGGTCGGTCGGCAGCACCTTCTTCCTCAACAACCAGAGCCTCACCCTCTTTCTCTTCTTCCGCTTTCTTGCGAGCTTGCTCTGCTTCCAGCTTTTCCGTCCGAGCCTGCTCTGCTACGGCTTGCTCTTTGGCCTCCAGGGCACGCAGGTCGATATGCGCCTGTGCTTCCATCTGGGCTGCACTGGCCGCGACTCGACGATCCTGCGACGACGGCTCAGCGGGCGCCAACGCAGCGGCGCGGATCACCCGGGCTTTTGCGATAGTCGCCTGCGGATCGCCGGAAACAGGAGAGGTGTTGATGCTGACTTCACCACCCGTTGCATAGTTCTTGCCATCAGGACCTCGGGTGAACTGCAGAGAGGGTGCGCCGGCATGTTGTCCGCCCGCAGCGGCATGGGCCGCTTCATGGACCCGGACCTCGCGATCGCGTGCTTTCAGTTGCTCAATGACGACCTGATCAGCTTGCTGTTGCCGTAATTCCTGGGAAGTAGCCGTCTTTGCGCTGTTAGCGGTTTTTTCTTCTTCAGTGCCTGCCGTGGTCTGGTTGCCCTTGGCTGCACTTTGCTCGGATGTGGTGGTACTGGCTGCGGCACGTTCGCGCGGCACTTGAAAGCGTTGAGTGGAATTTTGAGCGGATGCGTCGGGCTTGGATTCATCCACCGGGGTGATACTGCTGCGCACGACCGGCTGTTCGACACCCGTAGCGGTGGTCGAATTCACAAATGTCGCTACCTGGGTAGCGCTTTGTACCGATGGCTGGACGAGCATGTCCTCACCTGTGGTGGCGGCTTAAGCTCAGGCTTGGGCTCAGACTTCGATGTCGATGATGCTGCCGATGGTTTTGTTGGCCGTTTCCAAGACTTTCGCCGAGGCCTGCACCTGCAGTTTGCCCTGCAGCAGACCTATAGCACCCTCGGTAAGATCCGACATCGGATCTTCAGCCACACCCACACGGGCAATCTGGGCGCTGGCGCGGGAGACGGTATCAAACCCTTTTTGGATGCCGCTTACGCCATTTCCCAGAATCGAACCAATCGCCATAACTACCTCTGAGCGGTTCCACCCCGAACCGGAACGGTTTCGGGGCTGTATTCGGAGTATAGATCAGGAAGTCAAGCTGTGCGAATTATGATCAATTAATAACCTTAACAGGATAGGACAATGACCAGGCGGCGATGCCCAGCTATCGGGGGTCACATAAGAGGGCTGCGCTCAGGACGATGGGAACAAGAGTTCTGTCTTCAACGCTCCGGAGAGGCTGGCAGGGTCCAAAGGCTGAGAATACGGAATCACCCCCAGGCAGGGCGTAGACAGCATGCTTTGCAGAATGGCGACATTGGCGTCCAGCTCCGGGCCACTCATAGGGGAGCCGTGCGACGAAGGCACCACGTTGGCGATCCAGCCGGCGATACGCAAACCATCCAACTGGATGGCGCGGGCGGACAGGATGGCGTGATTGAGGCAGCCCAACCGCATGCCCACCACCAGGATCACCGGGATGCGCAAATCCTTCGCCAGGTCTGCCAGGGTTTCGCGCTCATTGAGTGGCACGTACCAGCCGCCGGCGCCTTCCACCAACAACACATCTGCCGGCGTCATCAAGGCGCCTCGCACCAGGCCAGCGATACGGCCCACTTGTAATCGGCGCCCTTCCCGACTGGCTGCGATGTGCGGCGCGACAGCATCTTTCAGCGCTATCGGGTTTACCTGTTCATAGGGCAATTGCACCGTGGCGGCCTGTTGCAGCTGCAGCGCATCGGCGTTGCGGAGTTGGCCATCGATTTCCTCGCAGCCCGCTGCCAGCGGTTTCAGCGCCACTGTTTGCAGTCCCTGCTGTTTGAATGCATGGAGCAGCACCAGGGTAGCAACCGTTTTGCCGGCGTCAGTGTCGGTTCCTGTGACGAAGAAGCGGGCTTTTTTCACGGCGGGATTTCCTTGGCAAAAGTGAATTCAATCGGTTCGATGGAATGACGGCAGCAACGACGGTGACGCGACTCAATTAAGTGAAAGCGGCCGACGGGCAACAACTTTCAGGATTTTCCAGGTAGCTGGCAGGCGGCCGTTCGGCTGCCGCAAGCCTTCGTAAGCTTCCAGCATGCGCGCCACCGCGGCTTTGCCAGTGAGCGGTCGGTTGTTCTCACCGTTAACCGTCTGGGCACCGAGGGTTTTCAATTCCTGGGTCAGCTCGCGCACGCTGGCGTACTGCATGACAACGGTATCAACCTGCAGCGTATCGATATGGAAACCTGCGCTCAGCAACGCTTTACGCACATCAGTTTCGGACAGGAACGTATTCACGTGACGATGACTGGGGTCGGCCTGTTGCCAGCTGTTTTGCAACTCCCAAAGTGTGCCCTCTGCCGGAATCGAAAAAGCCAGCTGCCCGCCGGGACGCAGCACTTCGCCCAGCGAATGGATCAGACGCGGTAACGATGCGCTCCACTGCAACGCGAAATTGCTGAACACACGATCGAGACTGGCGGGAACAAATGGCAAGGCGTCCGCATCAGCACAAACAAAATCGGTGATGACGTCCGCATGGTGATCGCGCGCAAACTGCAGCATGCCGGGAGCAAAATCCAGGGCGATCAGTCGCTGGCAGAATGGGCGCAACTCGCGGGTGAGTTTGCCGGTGCCGCAGCCGATATCCAACGCGGCGCCGTTGTAACTTGGATGTGCGGTTTTGAGTGCGGTCAGCAGCTGATGGCCCACTTGCATCTGCAACTGCGCCACCTGATCGTAATGCGGCGCAGCACGGCTGAAACTGTGGGCTACGACGCGTTTGTTGACGGAAATAGTTGACGACGCTTGCACAGTGGATTGGGAAGGAAGGATGCTTCCTTCATCGTCCCGCAAAGAACCGCTGATGGTGCGCGAAACAATCCCGCTCATATCGGCCCCAACCCGCTAAAAAATTCCCGGCAGGCGGCGATAAACAGCTCCGGCGCCGACAGAAACGGAACGTGACTAGCGCCGCGAATGATGGCTGTCTGAGCACTCGGCTGATTAACGCGGATGGCAGCGGCAGCCGTCACGGGAACCAGATTGTCATTCTCGCCGAACACATGCAGCGTGGGGCATTGAATACGCGGCAGGTCGTCGAGCAGGCGTACATCACGCAGGATTTCCAGCCCGTGGCGCAGTGCTTTCTGCGCGGGCAGGCCGTGAAAATACAGAATATCTTTCAGCGTGCGCACATCATCACGCATGCTGTCACTGTCCTTGCATTGCAGCGCCAGAAAGCGGATCAGAGTGCCTTCCCAGTCCTCGTCCAGCAGATTGCGAAAGCCTTGCAGCATTTCGGGTTTCAGCGCGGTAGGCCAGTTCGCGTCCGCGACGAATTGAGGAGTACTGGCAACCGTGATCAGCGCGCTGATTCGCTCGGGAAATTGCGCCGCGATGCGCATCGCCACCATGCCACCCAGAGACCAGCCGATCCAGACCGCTTTTTCCGGTGCCACGGTCAGCACGTGCTCCACCAGATAATCCAGATCATACTGGCCACCCGGTACCGGGCTACGCCCCAATCCCGGCAGATCGATGACGGTCACCTGGAATTGTTCCAGTAGCGCGGGCATCACGGCATCCCACACCAGACTGTGCAGACCCCAGCCGTGCAGCAACACCAGATCAGGCGGCTGACTCAGGTCACCCGTGTGGGCGTAGGTGTCGTGGTACAGCGTCAACGCCATGATTTATTCCTTGCGGGACTGCAGTGCTGCATGCAATGCATCCAGCAGTTGTTCGATATCGGATTCAGTGTGCGCCGCGCTGATCGTGATGCGCAGACGGGCGGTGTTAGCCGGCACCGTTGGAGGCCTGATTGCACCCACCAGAATATTTTGCTGCAGCAAATTGTCGCTCAGTTTCAGTGCGGTTTCGGAAGCGCCAACGATCAGCGGCTGGATCGCGGTGTGTGATTCAGGCAACACAATGCCGCGCTGCTGCGCTCCCGTGCGGAATTGGCGAATCCGCAGATGCAGTTGATCGATGCGCCAGGCTTCGTCCTGCAACAGTCGTAGGCTTGCCAGCGTGGCAGCAGCAACAG